>NZ_JBIWAF010000016.1:0-127515 GCF_044759925.1 Pseudomonas sp. NPDC099000 | reverse complement strand
CAGGGTGCCGGATTGACGCAAGAGTTTGTCTACCAGGGTGGTCTTACCATGGTCAACGTGAGCAATGATGGCGATGTTGCGTAGATTTTCGATCACTTGTGTATCTCGATCAGAGGATTCGGTGTGCTGACAAGTCTTGGCAGCGATTTACAGTAGAGTCAGGCCTTGCCGTTACAGCTTGACGGCAGAGTCGGGGGGCCGGTGACGCAGGCCACAGGCATACAGCCCCGGGCTCTTAGCTCGGTCGATAAACGCGCACATTGGCATGCCCCTCACTGAGCAAATGGTGGGCATGCAGGCGACTCATCACGCCTTTGTCGCAATACAGCAGGTACTGGCGAGTAGGGTCCAGTTCCTTGAAACGAGCGTTCAATGCATAAAACGGCATCGTTTGTACCTCAATGCCAGCAAGGCCCAGCGGGTCGTCTTCAGCGGCATCCGGGTGACGGATATCGATGACGATCTGACCAGCCAGCGCTTCGCTGACTTCTTCGATCTGCAAGTCCTGGCCCAATTCGTCGATCACGCGATCGATCGGCACCAGTTTGGCGTTCTCGAGCGCACGCTCAAGTACTGCCATGTCGAACTGTTGTTCTTCGTACTCCACGCGTGGACGCTTGGCGTGGGTCTTGGGGTTCACCGAGATGACCCCGCAGTATTCCGGCATGTGCTTGGCGAAGTCGGCAGTGCCGATTTCGTTGGCCAGGTCGATGATGTCCTGCTTGTGACTGGCGATCAGCGGACGCAAGACCAGCTTGTCGGTCACGCAGTCGATCACGGACAGGTTCGGCAATGTCTGGCTCGACACCTGGGAAATCGCCTCGCCGGTAACCAGCGCATCGATGTCCAGCCGATCGGCAATACGGGAAGCAGCGCGCAACATCATACGCTTCAAAACTACACCCATATGACTGTTATCGACTTTCCCGAGAATTTCTCCCAGTACTTCCTCGAATTGCACGCTCACAAATAACACGCGTTGGGAGCTGCCGTACTTCTTCCAGATGAAGTGCGCGACTTCCATGACGCCCAGTTCATGGGCCCGTCCGCCCAGATTGAAGAAGCAGAAATGGCTCATCAGGCCGCGGCGCATGACCTGGTAAGAAGCAACGGTCGAATCGAAGCCGCCGGACATCAGCACAAGCGTCTGCTCCAGGGCACCCAGCGGATATCCGCCGATGCTGTTGTGCTGGCTGTGGATCACATACAACCGTTGGTCGCGAATTTCGATGCGAACTTCGATTTCCGGCTCTTTCAGCGAAATTCCGGCGGCACCGCACTGACGACGCAGCTGGCTGCCGACGTATTTTTCCACGTCCATGGACGAGAAGGTGTGGTGCCCGCCGCGCTTGCAGCGCACCGAAAAGATCTTCCCGGCCAGCGCATCACCGTAGTGCTGCTTGCACTTGGCAACGATGTCGTCGAAGTCACCCAGCGGGTATTCGTCGACTTGCAGGAAATGCGCGATGCCCGGCATGCAGCTCAGGCGCTCGGTCATTTCCTTCAGGGCCTTGGGCTCACTGACGCGCGTTTCCAGCTCGAGATTGTCCCAGACACCGTTCACCACCACAGCCGGGTCCAGGTCGCGGAGCACGGTACGGATGTTTTTGGCCAACTGGCGGATGAAACGCATCCGTACCGGGCGGCTCTTGATGGTGATCTCGGGGAAGACTTTTACGATTAGTTTCATGAAAACAGCGCGCGCTGGGCCAGCCGAAAAAGGGGGGCGCGGATTATAGCGGAAATTGCTCAAGGTTTAACCAGTTTATGTGCAGAAGGTTTTGCGCGCACCAAAACGGGTCATTTGTTGATTTTAACGCTACATTGTAGGGCGAGATTTTCCGCATACAGACGCTTTGTGCCTTTATAAGCGTGATATTGGGGCAAAAAACCCATGGTGGGGCACTGGCATGCAATTTGCTCCCTTGTGAGGCAGGTTGCCTTGGCAGAGTATTCGCGCCGGCATCACCCACATTCTAAGGGCATCCACTACTAAGCCCGAAGCCACCCGGAGGACACTATGTCGAAGTCGGTTCAACTCATCAAAGATCATGACGTCAAGTGGATTGATCTGCGCTTCACGGACACCAAAGGCACTCAGCACCACGTGACCATGCCGGCTCGCGACGCGCTGGATGAAGCTTTCTTCGAAGAAGGCAAAATGTTCGACGGTTCCTCCATCGCTGGCTGGAAAGGCATCGAAGCTTCCGACATGATCCTGCTGCCGGACGACAGCACTGCCGTTCTCGACCCGTTCACCGAAGACCCAACGCTGATCATCGTTTGCGATGTAATCGAGCCTTCGACCATGCAAGGCTACGATCGCGACCCACGTGCGATCGCCAAGCGTGCCGAGGAATACCTGAAGTCGACCGGTATCGGCGACACCGTATTCGTAGGCCCGGAGCCTGAGTTCTTCATCTTCGATCAGGTGAAGTTCAAGTCCGACATCTCCGGTTCGATGTTCAAAATCTTCTCCGAACAAGGTTCCTGGATGTCCGACCAGGACATCGAAAGTGGCAACCATGGCCACCGTCCAGGTATCAAAGGCGGTTACTTCCCGGTTCCACCGTTTGACCACGACCACGAAATCCGTACCTCCATGTGCAACGCCATGGAAGAAATGGGCCTGGTCATCGAAGTTCACCACCACGAAGTGGCCACTGCTGGCCAGAACGAAATCGGTGTGAAGTTCAACACCCTGGTCGCCAAGGCTGACGAAGTTCAGACCCTGAAATACTGCGTACACAACGTGGCTGTCGCTTATGGCCGCACCGCGACCTTCATGCCTAAGCCGCTTTACGGCGACAACGGTTCGGGCATGCACGTTCACCTGTCCATCGCCAAAGATGGCAAGAACACCTTCGCTGGCGAAGGCTATGCCGGCCTGTCCGACACCGCTTTGTACTTCATCGGCGGCATCATCAAGCACGGTAAAGCACTGAACGGCTTCACCAACCCGTCGACCAACTCCTACAAGCGTCTGGTCCCAGGTTTCGAAGCTCCAGTAATGCTGGCCTACTCGGCTCGTAACCGTTCCGCTTCGATCCGTATTCCTTACGTGTCCAGCCCTCGCGCTCGCCGTATCGAAGCTCGCTTCCCGGATCCGGCAGCCAACCCGTACCTGGCCTTCGCTGCCCTGGTAATGGCCGGCCTGGACGGTATCCAGAACAAGATCCACCCTGGCGATGCTGCTGACAAAAACCTGTATGACCTGCCGCCTGAAGAGGCGAAAGAGATCCCGCAAGTTTGCGGCAGCCTGAAAGAAGCCCTGGACGAGCTGGACAAAGGTCGTGCGTTCCTGACCAAAGGCGGCGTGTTCTCCGATGACTTCATCGACGCTTACATCGCTCTGAAAAGCGAAGAAGAAATCAAAGTACGTACCTTCGTACACCCACTGGAATATGAGCTGTACTACAGCTGCTGATCCGGTAGCGCCTGCGCAAGCGGCGTGACAAAAAAGAGGCCTCCTTCGGGAGGTCTTTTTTATGCCCACGATTTCACGACCAACGAATAACCCCTGTAGGAGTGAGCCTGCTCGCGATAGCGGTTTCTCATCCAAAATGAATGTTGCTGGCACACCGCTATCGCGAGCAGGCTCACTCCTACAAGGTTTTGTGGTGTTCGAGAAAGATCAGCAAATCATTCCGAAATGTTAACGCCTTGGGTCAATCGCCACCCCTGACCTATGCTGCAACCCAACGCCTTCGCTTCTGGTCGATTTTATGGGTCGTGGTTTTTTACTGATGTTGCTGCTGATCGCCCTGCCCGCCGCAGCGCAGATCTATAAGTACACCGACGCCTCCGGTAACACTGCCTACAGCAATCAACCGCCCGACGGCGTCAAGGCGCAGCCGGTCGAGTTGCCACCGCTCAACAGTGTTGCGCCCCAGGCACCTCCTGTGCCCGCTGCCGAAGCCAGCAATCGCGAGCAGCCGCGCAGCGCCTACGAGGTGCTGGAGCTGACCGGTTTGCCCACCGACGAAGCCCTGCGCGCCAACAACGGCACGTTCACGGTCAGCGTCATGATCAAACCGCGCCTGCAAGCGCCGCATCTGCTCAGATTGTTGCTTGACGGCCAACCCTATGGGCAATCGAGCAACGTGCCGATCCTGCAACTGGTGAACATCGACCGTGGCGAACACAGCCTGGCAGTGCAAGTAATCGACGGTGAGAACATCGTCCAGCAAAGCCCGACGGTGACATTCACCGTGCAACGGGTGCACAAGCGATGAGGATGTGGCTGCTGATGGCCTGCCTGATCGCGCTGCCGGTCACGGCCGAGGTCTTCACCTACGTCGACGCTCACGGCAACCGGGTCTACACCGACCAACCAGGCTCAGGCAACGCCAAGCGCGTGCCGCTGGCGACGAGCAATCGCATGTCTGCCAACCCCACCAGGGCGGCGCCGGTGATTGCTACGCAGAAAACCGAAGACAAACCTTTGTTCCACTACGACATGCTCCGCGTGCTGGTCCCGGAACCGGACGCTACGGTCCGTAGCAATGCCGGCGAGCTGATCGTCAGTGTCACCAATGAACCCGGCCTGCAACGAGGGCACCGCTACCGATTGCTGCTCGACGGCCAACCCACCGCCGAGCCCGGCCTCAGCCCTGTATTTGCCCTGAGCAACATCGACCGAGGCAGCCATAACCTGTCCGTGGAAATCCTCGACGAACAGGGTCGTACCGTCGAACGCACGGCCAATCAACCCTTCCAGATGCTGCGCATCTCCCTCGCACAGAAGCGCAAAGTCAAACCCTGCGTCCTCACCGACTACGGCCAACGGCCGGAATGTCCGCTCAAAGACAAACCTGAAGAAGAAAAAAATCCCTTCCTGCGTTTCTTCTAACCTCGTTCAGCTTTGCGCACTATATTGGTGCAATAGGTTGCACCGTACCCACATCCCAACCCATTTTGGTTCGAAAGTACCCGCGGAAGCTGGCAGAACGCCACGCAAACGATCGTCAAACGCCCGTTTCAGGCTTTAAACGCTTCTTTTCGGAGCCTTGGTTTGGTTTTTGCATTTTCCTCGTATCGGCGCGTTATCCACGCGCATGCCCTGCTCCAAAAGAGGTCCTAATGACCATCAGTGACGCACTGCATCGTCTGCTACTCGACAATCTGACCACCGCCACCATCCTGCTCGACGCCGAATTGCGCCTTGAGTACATGAACCCGGCAGCGGAGATGCTCCTGGCCATCAGCGGTCAGCGTAGCCATGGGCAGTTCATCAGCGAGTTGTTCACCGAATCCACCGAAGCGCTGAACTCCCTGCGCCAGGCGGTCGAGCAGGCGCACCCGTTCACCAAGCGCGAAGCGATGCTCACCGCCCTCACCGGCCAGACGCTGACCGTCGACTACGCGGTAACACCGATCCTGGCCAACGGCGCGACGATGTTGCTGCTCGAAGTCCACCCCCGTGACCGCTTGCTGCGGATCACCAAGGAAGAGGCGCAGCTGTCGAAGCAGGAAACCAGCAAAATGCTGGTGCGCGGCCTCGCCCACGAGATCAAGAATCCGCTGGGCGGTATTCGCGGCGCAGCTCAACTGCTCGCCCGCGAACTGCCGGAAGAAAGCCTGCGCGATTACACCAACGTCATCATTGAAGAAGCCGACCGCCTGCGAAACCTCGTGGACCGCATGCTCGGCTCCAACAAACTGCCGTCGCTGGCCATGTGCAACGTCCACGAAGTGCTGGAACGCGTCTGCCATCTGGTGGAAGCGGAAAGCCAAGGCTGCATCACTTTGGTGCGCGATTACGACCCAAGCATTCCCGACGTATTGATCGACCGCGAACAAATGATTCAGGCGGTATTGAATATCGTGCGCAATGCGATGCAGGCCATCAGCAGCCAGAACGAGCTGCGCCTGGGCCGCATCAGCCTGCGCACCCGCGCCATGCGCCAGTTCACCATCGGCCACGTGCGGCATCGCCTGGTGACCAAGATCGAAATCATCGACAACGGCCCGGGCATTCCCGCGGAGTTGCAGGAAACCATCTTCTTTCCCATGGTCAGCGGCCGCCCGGACGGTACCGGGCTGGGCCTGGCCATTACCCAGAACATCATCAGCCAGCACCAGGGCCTGATCGAATGTGACAGCCACCCAGGCCACACCACCTTCTCGATCTTTCTGCCCCTGGAACAAGGAGCCACATCGACATGAGCCGTAGTGAAACCGTGTGGATCGTCGATGACGACCGTTCTATCCGTTGGGTCCTGGAAAAAGCCCTGCAGCAAGAAGGCATGACCACGCAAAGCTTCGACAGCGCCGATGGCGTGATGAGCCGCCTGGCGCGCCAGCAGCCGGACGTGATCATCTCCGACATTCGCATGCCGGGTGCCAGCGGTCTGGACCTTCTGGCGCGGATTCGCGAACAACACCCACGGTTGCCGGTGATCATCATGACTGCGCACTCCGATCTGGACAGCGCGGTCGCGTCCTATCAGGGCGGCGCGTTTGAGTACCTGCCAAAACCGTTCGACGTCGACGAAGCCGTTTCGCTGGTCAAACGTGCGAACCAGCACGCCCAGGAACAGCAAGGTCTGGAAGTCCCGGTCGCCTTGACCCGCACCCCGGAAATCATCGGCGAAGCGCCGGCGATGCAGGAAGTGTTTCGAGCCATCGGGCGCTTGAGCCACTCCAACATCACCGTGCTGATCAACGGCGAATCCGGTACCGGTAAAGAGTTGGTAGCCCACGCCCTGCACCGCCACAGTCCACGGGCGGCGTCGCCGTTCATTGCGCTGAACATGGCGGCGATCCCGAAAGACCTGATGGAATCCGAGCTGTTCGGCCATGAGAAAGGCGCGTTCACCGGCGCGGCCAATCTGCGTCGCGGACGTTTTGAACAGGCTGACGGCGGCACGCTGTTCCTCGATGAAATCGGCGACATGCCGGCGGATACCCAGACTCGTTTGCTGCGGGTGTTGGCGGACGGCGAGTTCTACCGCGTCGGTGGCCATGTGCCGGTGAAGGTCGATGTGCGCATCATCGCCGCGACTCACCAGAATCTGGAAACCCTGGTGCACGCCGGGAAATTCCGTGAGGACTTGTTCCATCGCCTCAACGTGATCCGCATCCACATTCCACGGCTGTCGGACCGTCGCGAAGACATCCCGACCCTGGCCAAGCACTTCCTCAGCCGCGCTGCGCAAGAACTGGCGGTGGAGCCGAAGCTGCTGAAAAGCGAAACCGAGGAGTACCTGAAGAACCTGCCGTGGGGCGGCAACGTGCGTCAGCTGGAGAACACCTGCCGCTGGATCACGGTGATGGCTTCGGGTCGCGAAGTGCACATCAGTGACCTGCCACCGGAGTTGCTGAGCCTGCCGCAGGATTCGGCGCCAGTGACCAACTGGGAGCAAGCGCTGCGCCAGTGGGCTGATCAGGCGCTGGCTCGCGGTCAGTCGAGCCTGCTCGACAGCGCCGTGCCGGCGTTCGAGCGGATCATGATCGAAACCGCCCTCAAACACACCGCCGGCCGCCGCCGCGATGCCGCCGTTTTGCTGGGCTGGGGGCGTAATACCCTGACGCGCAAGATCAAGGAATTGGGAATGAAGGTTGATGGTGGGGATGATGATGAAGGGGAAGAGGGTTAATTCCCTCACCTGATCGTTCCCACGCTCCCGCGTGGGAGTGCCTTAATGGACGCTCTGCGTCCGCTTCGGCAGGGACGCGAAGCGTCCCGGGCTGCATTCCCACGCAGAGCGTGGGAACGATCAAATAATATGCTTTTGGGGACTAAGTGCACCGCCGTAATGCACCGTGAACCGCAATCGCGCACGGCAACAGATCCGAAATCCCGCCCACGTTCGCAATCGAATCCCTATCGAAAAAACACGAAAGCCCCGAATCTCGGGGCTTTCAGCATTCCAACGCAGCTTTCTGTTTCAACTTGTTAAAACCTGGCACGCCCCCTGCAATAGTCCATTCAGTGATTCAGTTCACTACCCGGTTTCGGGGACCTTGGTACAGGCAGGCCGGGGATTCCCCTCTTTACATCGGGCTCACACCGCACTCGCGACGAGCCCCTCCAGTTTTGGGGCCCTTGATACAGGCAGGTCAGGGGTTCCTTCTTTACACCGGGCTCGACGCCATGCGCGAGCCCTGCCGTTTTGGGAACCTTGGTACAGGCAGGCCGGGGATTCCCTCTTTTATTGCTCCCGGAGATGGATCTCCAGCCGCCAGCGGTCATCGACCTCGCTACCGGTCCACTCGCCCTGCAGTGGCCGGGCCGCCACTACCGTCAGCAACAACCCTCCATCACTCAAGCGCGTCCGCCAGTTCACGACTTTGTCATTGAGCTTGAGCTGACCTTTCTGTGCCTTGCCTTGCGCCTCGAACAGCAGCGCGAGGCTGCCGTCCACGAATTCGCCATGGGATTTGGGTTCGTTGTTGAACCACACCACCAGCCCATCGTCCGTCACCTCGACCTGTTGCAATTCGCTGGGGTCAGGCGTGGTCAGGCGACCGATCATCAGCCCCACCATCAGTCCGACAATCGCCAGCGAAGCCATCACCCGCGGTAATAGTTTCGAACGTGGATCGATGGGCGGCGTAGAATGCCGCTCATCTTTACCTTCGGAGCCGTGCATGTTTCACGTCATCCTCTTTCAACCAGAAATTCCGCCGAATACCGGCAACGTTATCAGGCTGTGCGCCAACAGTGGCTGCCACCTGCATTTGATCGAACCGCTGGGCTTCGAAATGGACGACAAGCGCCTGCGCCGGGCCGGCCTCGACTACCACGAGTATGCCACCCTGCAACGCCACGCGGACCTTGCCAGCTGCCTGGAGAGCCTCGGTCATCCACGGCTGTTCGCTTTCACCACCAAGGGCTCGCGTCCGTTCCACGATGCCAGTTTCGCCGAGGGCGACGCGTTCCTGTTCGGCCCGGAAAGCCGCGGCTTGCCGGCCGAGGTGCTCGATGCACTGCCCGGCGAACAACGCCTGCGCTTGCCGATGCGTGAAGGCTGTCGCAGCCTGAACCTGTCGAACACCGTGGCGGTCGCCGTCTACGAAGGCTGGCGCCAGCTCGGCTTCAAATAACCCCGCGACTGATCGTTCCCACGCTCCGCGTGGGAATGCAGCCCGTGACGCTCCGCGTCACTGGACGCGGAGCTTCCCTAGAGGCATTCCCACGCAGAGCGTGGGAACGATCATCTCCCGCCCAAGAAAAAAAGCGCCTGTTATGGCGCTTTTTTCGTTACTGCATCGAACGCTTACTGAACGGTTGGAGTCTCGCCAGCCGCCTGCATGCGTTGCAGTTCTTGTGCGTACAGCGCGTCGAAGTTCACCGGAGCCAGCATCAGGGCCGGGAACGAGCCGCGGGTCACCAGGCTGTCCAGGGTTTCGCGAGCGTAAGGGAACAGGATGTTCGGGCAGAACGCGCCGAGGGTGTGGCTCATCGAAGCGTCGTCCAGGTTCTTGATCAGGAAGATCCCGGCCTGTTGCACTTCAGCGATGAACGCCACCTCGTCACCGTTTTTCACGGTCACGGACAAGGTCAGCACGACTTCGTGGAAGTCGCCTTCCAGCGCCTTTTGACGAGTGTTCAGATCCAGACCGACGCTTGGCTCCCACTGCTGGCGGAAGATCGCCGGGCTTTTCGGGGCTTCGAAGGACAAGTCACGTACGTAGATGCGCTGCAAGGAGAATTGCGGTGCGGTTTCTTCTTCGCTAGCTGCAGTGTTCTGTTGGTCAGTCATCTCAGATCCTTTCTGATCTTGGGGTCTTATAGGGAAGGCGTTCAGGCCTTGAGCATGGCGTCGAGCTTGCCGGCGCGCTCAAGGGCAAACAAATCATCACAACCACCCACGTGGGTGCTGCCGATCCAGATCTGCGGCACGGACGTACGTCCAGCCTTCTGAGCCATGGCGGCACGCACCTGCGGCTTGCCATCGACCTTGATCTCTTCGAAGGCCACGCCTTTATTCTCGAGCAGGTACTTGGCTCGCGAACAGTAAGGGCAGTAATCGCTGGAATAGACGACGACGTTGCTCATATCACTTCACCAGCGGCAGGTTGTCGCCTTTCCAGCTGGAAATACCGCCGGAGAGCTTGGCGGCGGTGAAGCCGGACTTCATCAGCTCGCGGGCATGGGTACCGGCGGTCTGGCCCATGGCGTCGACCAGAATGATGGTCTTGGCCTTGTGCTTTTCCAGTTCGGCAATGCGAGCAGCCAGTTTGTCGTGGGGAATATTCAACGCGCCGACAATGTGACCAGCGGCGAAATCCTTGATCGGACGAATGTCGATCACAACGCCCGCGTCCTTGTTGACCAGGCCGGTCAGTTCACCGGTGCTCAGGCTGCGGCCGCCGCCTTGCATCTGATAAGCGATCAGCAACGCCAGCAGTACGACGAAGATACCGACGAGCAGATAGTGGTTAGTGGCAAATTCAATCAGGTGAGCAACCATCGAAGGAGGTTCCAGGGCGTTAAAATGTCGGCCAGTATACACAGCCCCTATGGTGGGCCAAACCCCGTCCGGCGGTGACGTGGCCGGAACTTCGCTTTAAACTGCCACTCCCTTTTCCATCGCCCTCTTTTAATTCAGCCACGAGTGGAATCCATGACTACCACGCCTAAACCTTTGGTCCTGATTATTCTCGACGGCTTCGGTCACAGTGAGAGCCCTGAATCCAACGCCGTGTTTGCGGCGAAGAAGCCCGTACTGGACCGCTTGTGGGCCACCGTGCCGAACGGCCTGATCTCGGGCAGCGGCATGGACGTCGGCCTGCCGGATGGCCAGATGGGCAACTCCGAAGTCGGCCACATGAACCTGGGCGCCGGTCGCGTGGTGTATCAAGACTTTACTCGCGTGACCAAATCGATCCGCGACGGCGAGTTTTTCGAGAACCCGACCATCTGCGCCGCGGTGGATAAAGCCGTGGCTGCCGGCAAAGCCGTGCACTTCATGGGCTTGCTGTCCGATGGCGGCGTTCACAGCCACCAGGATCACCTGGTTGCCATGGCCGAACTGGCCTACAAGCGCGGCGCCGAAAAAATCTACCTGCACGCCTTCCTCGACGGCCGCGACACACCGCCGAAAAGCGCCCAGTCGTCCATCGAACTGCTCGACGCGACTTTCCAGGCTTTGGGCAAAGGCCGGATCGCCAGCATCGTCGGCCGTTACTTCGCCATGGACCGCGACAACCGTTGGGACCGCGTGTCCCAGGCCTACAACCTGATTGTCGACGGCAACGGCGAATTCAACGCCGCCACCGCACAGGAAGGGCTGCAAGCTGCCTATGAGCGTGGCGAGAGCGACGAATTCGTCAAAGCCACCTCCATCGGTGAGCCGGTCAAAGTCGAAGACGGCGACGCCGTGGTCTTCATGAACTTCCGCGCCGACCGCGCCCGTGAACTGACCCGAGTGTTCGTCGAAGACGGTTTCAAGGAATTCGAACCCGCACGCCAGCCGAAACTGGCCGGTTTCGTGATGCTGACCCAATACGCCGCCAGCATTCCCGCGCCATCGGCCTTCGCCGCCGGCAGCCTGGACAACGTGCTGGGCGATTACCTGGCGAAAAACGGCAAGACGCAACTGCGCATCGCCGAAACCGAAAAATACGCCCACGTGACCTTCTTCTTTTCCGGCGGTCGCGAAGAACCGTTCCCGGGCGAAGAGCGCATCCTGATCCCGTCGCCGAAAGTCGCCACCTATGACTTGCAGCCCGAGATGAGCGCCCCGGAAGTCACCGACCGCATCGTCGATGCCATCGAAAACCAGCGCTACGACGTGATCGTGGTCAATTACGCCAACGGCGACATGGTCGGCCACAGCGGTGTGTTTGATGCGGCAGTGAAAGCTGTGGAATGCCTGGACCTGTGCGTTGGCCGTATCGTCGAAGCGCTGGACAAGGTCGGTGGCGAAGCGCTGATTACCGCCGACCACGGTAACGTCGAGCAAATGTCCGATGAGTCCACTGGTCAGGCTCATACCGCTCACACCACCGAGCCGGTGCCGTTCATTTATGTCGGCAAGCGTGACTTGAAAGTACGTGATGGCGGCGTGTTGGCGGATGTGGCGCCGACGATGCTGATGTTGTTGGGGATGGAAAAACCGGCGGAAATGACTGGCACTTCCATTCTGGTGTAACCGAACCCCGCAAACCCCACCAAACCCTGTGGGAGCTAGCCTTTGTGGCGAGGGGGCTTGCCCCCGTTCGGCTGCGGAGCAGTCGTAAAACCATTGCATGCGGTGTACCTAATACGCTGCGATTGCAGATTTTGGGGCCGCTTCGCGACCCAACGGGGGCAAGCCCCCTCGCCACAAAGGCTAGCTCCCACAGTGGTTTTGGAGTGTTTTCAGAGGCAACACTGCTCCGGTTATCACACAACCCCAATTGGGCGTTTTTTTTGCGGCGCTTGGCGGGCATACTAGGCCGTCCCTTTCCCTGGTGTCGCCCGCCTCTATGCTTCGCGTCCTGATAACCCTTGCTCTGACTTGCCTGCTCCAACCGGCCTTCGCTGACGAGCGCGCGCAAACCCAACAACAGTTGGACGCCACGCGTCAGGACATTGCCGAGCTGAAAAAACTGCTGGGCAAGCTCCAGGAAGAAAAATCCGGTGTGCAGAAAGACCTCAAGGGCACCGAGACCGAGATGGGCAAGCTCGAGAAGCAGGTCGAAGCCCTGCAAAAAGAGCTGAAGAAAAGCGAATCCGAGCTGCAGCGACTCGATGCCGAGAAAAAAAAACTCCAGAGCGCGCGCACTGAACAGCAACGACTGATCGCCATTCAGGCCCGTGCGGCCTATCAGAACGGTCGTCAGGAGTACTTGAAGCTCTTGCTGAACCAGCAGAATCCGGAAAAATTCGCCCGCACCCTCACCTATTACGACTACCTGAGCCAGGCCCGCCTGGAGCAGCTGAAGAATTTCAACGAAACCTTGCGCCAACTGGCCAATGTCGAAAAAGACATCGCCTTGCAGCAGGCACAATTGCTGGTGCAGAAGAGCAGCCTCGACAGCCAGCGCGACGAACTCGACAAGGTTCGCAAGGAGCGCCAGCAAGTCCTGGCCAAGCTGAGCGACGACGTGAAGGCGCGCGATCAGAAGCTGGCCGCCCGCGAGCAGGATCAGGCAGACCTGTCTAAAGTCCTTAAAACCATCGAAGAAACCCTGGCCCGCCAGGCACGAGAGGCTGAAGAGGCGCGACAAAAAGCGCTCATCGCCCAGCAGGAAGCCGAAAAAAAGCGTTTACGTGAGGCTCAGGAACAGGCAGACGCCACTGACGCCCCACGCAAACCGGTCAAATCGACACCTGGCGCATTGGTATCCAGTTCAGGCGAAACCTTTGGCGGCCCTTTTGCTTCAAGCCGGGGAAAACTTCCGTGGCCGGTTGATGGTCGACTGCTTGCGCGCTTCGGTGAATCCCGTGGCGACGATGCCCGTGCCAAGTGGGACGGCGTGATGATCAGCGCTTCCGCCGGCAGCCAGGTGCACGCCGTGCATGGCGGTCGCGTGGTGTTCGCCGACTGGCTGCGTGGCGCCGGGCTGCTGGTGATTCTCGACCACGGCAACGGTTTTTTGAGTCTTTATGGTCACAACCAGACGCTGCTCAAGTCTGCGGGTGACGTTGTAAAAGCCGGTGAGTCCATTTCCACTGTCGGCAACAGTGGCGGTCAGGACACGCCAGCGCTGTATTTCGCTATTCGTCAGCAGGGTCACCCGAGTGATCCGGCGCAATGGTGTCGTGCGCAAGGATAAGCACGCCATCTTCTTCAGGAGTTCGTTAGACATGCTGCATTTGTCCCGCCTTACCTCGCTGGCCCTGACGATCGCCCTGGTGATCGGCGCGCCTCTGGCGTTTGCCGCTCAACCGGCCCCGGCGGTCGCGCCTGCGGGCACTGCTGCGACCACTAAGGCGCCGTTGCCTCTGGAAGAGTTGCGCACCTTTGCCGAGGTCATGGATCGGATCAAGGCAGCCTATGTCGAGCCGGTGGACGACAAGACCCTGCTGGAAAACGCCATCAAGGGCATGCTCAGCAACCTCGACCCGCACTCCGCCTATTTGGGTCCGGAAGACTTCGCTGAATTGCAGGAAAGCACCAGCGGCGAATTCGGCGGCCTGGGCATCGAAGTCGGCGCCGAAGACGGTTTCATCAAAGTGGTTTCGCCCATCGATGACACCCCGGCCTCCAAGGCTGGCATTCAGGCCGGCGACTTCATCGTCAAGATCAACGGCCAGCCGACTCGCGGCCAGAGCATGACCGAAGCCGTGGACAAGATGCGCGGCAAGATCGGCCAGAAGATCACCCTGACCCTGGTGCGCGACGGCGGGACACCGTTCGACGTAACCCTGACCCGCGCCATCATTCAAGTGAAGAGCGTCAAGGCGCAGCTGCTGGAGTCGGGCTACGGCTACATCCGCATCACCCAGTTCCAGGTCAAGACCGGCGAAGAAGTCTCCAAGGCCCTGGCCAAGTTGCGCAAAGACAATGGCAAGAAGCTCAACGGCATCATTCTCGACCTGCGCAACAACCCGGGCGGCGTGCTGCAATCGGCGGTGGAAGTGGTCGACCACTTCATCACCAAGGGCCTGATCGTCTACACCAAGGGCCGCATCGCCAACTCCGAGCTGCGCTTCTCTGCCACCGGCAAAGACGAAAGCGAAGCCGTGCCAATGGTTGCGCTGATCAACGGCGGCAGCGCCTCGGCCTCGGAAATTGTCGCCGGCGCCTTGCAGGATCAGAAGCGCGCAGTGGTCATGGGCACCACCAGTTTCGGCAAAGGCTCGGTACAAACCGTGCTGCCCCTGAACAATGACCGCGCACTGAAGATCACCACGGCGCTGTACTACACGCCGAACGGCCGCTCGATCCAGGCCCAGGGCATCGTCCCGGACATCGAAGTGCGCAGGGCCAAGATCACCAACGAGCAGGATGGCGAATACTTCAAGGAAGCCGATCTGCAAGGTCACTTGGGCAATGGCAACGGCGGCGCCGATAAACCGACCAGTTCCAGTGGCAAAGCCAAGGCAATGCCGCAGGATGACGATTACCAATTGGCCCAGGCGCTGAGCCTGCTCAAAGGGCTGAGCATCACCTCCGGTCGCTGAGGTGCGCCTGCGGTTCTTGATCGGCCTGCTGTGCTGTCTGGCGGGTGTTGCTCACGCGACTCCCGCCACGCCAGCGCCGCAAAAGGCCTATCTGACGCTGATTATCGATGACTTGGGGCAGAACCTGCCCCGGGATCGTCGCGTGCTGGCCCTGCCCGGTCCGGTGACCGCGGCGATCATGCCCGACACGCCCCACGCCACCGAATTCGCCCGCGAAGCCCATCGCGCCGGCAAGATCGTCATCCTGCACATGCCCATGGACCCGGCCACCGGCCCGTTCGCCTGGCATCCCGATTTACCCATCGACGAACTTGAAAAGCGCCTGAACGCGGCGTTCAAGGTCGTGCCCTACACCGCTGGCATCAACAACCATATGGGCAGCCGCATGACCGCCCGGCAACCAGCCATGGCCTGGTTGATGGCGGACTTGCAGCGCCGGCACAAGCTCTTCCTCGACAGCCGCACCAGCGCGCAAACCGTCGCGGCGGCCGAGGCGCAGAAGATTGGCTTGGCGAGCGTTTCGCGGGATGTGTTTCTGGATGATGAGCGCACTGAGGCGGCGATTTTTACGCAGCTACAGACGGCGATTGATTTGGCGCGCAAGCAGGGCTCGGCGGTGATGATCGGGCATCCGTATCCGCAGACATTGGCGGTGCTGGAGCGGGAGTTGCCGAAGCTCAAGGCTCAGGGGATTGAATGGATCGACATCAAGCAGATGATCAGCGTGCGCGGTAATCGGGCAACGGCTGCCCATGGCAAGGACGGAGTTTATCGCTGAACCTGATCGTTCCCACGCTCCACGTGGGAATGCAGCCATGGACGCGGAGCGTCACGGGAGGCGTTACCACGCGGAGCGTGGGAACGATCAGTGAGATTTAGAGATACCGCGCCATGATGTCGTCCACCACGCCTTCCTTACGCAGTTGATCCAATGCAGCCTGAAGCTTGGCCACGACCTCGTCCGGCACATCCTTGTTCAGCGCCAGGTACAACTCCGCGCTGTTAAATCGCAGCACGGTCTTGAGCCCGGTCACACCGTCCTGGCGAGCCAGGTAGCGTCCGGCCGGATCGCCCGTGGCCCACAAATCAATCTGGCCACTCACCAGTTTCTTCGCGTTGTCCTGATCGCGCAGCACCACAATGGGCTTCAACCCTTGCTTGGCCAGCGTCTCGGCAATCGCATCGCCCTTGTACGCGCCGATCTTGTATTTGCGCGCCTGTTCCAGCGACTCAAGGCTGATCTTGCTGTCAGCCTTGGCCAGCATGATCCAGTCATCCGGGCCAATCGGGCCGACCCACTTGAAGAGCTTCTCGCGATCCGGCAAACGCGCCATCACGAATACGCCGTAGCCGGGTTTCTCGAGGGCGAGTTTGTAGATTCGCTCCCAAGGGAAGCGCAGTGTCAGGCTGTAGGTGACGTCGGCACGTTTGAACATCTCGCGGACGATGTCCACGGCGATGCCATTGATGTTCTCGTCCTGAGCGAAATTCTTGCCGTTCTTCGCCATGTTGTACGGCGGGAAGTTTTCCGTGAGCAACACCAGGTCGGTGTCAGGATTTTCTTCAGCGTGGACTCCATTGATGAGCAACAGAGAAGCGCTGGCGAGGACAAGAAGCAGGCGTTTGATCATGTCGGGCTACCGAAATCCATGGCGTGCCCAAGAGTGCCTTGAGCCCGCCATGCTGTCCACTGGCCTGCATGGATTTGTTTAGCGCATGACGATCCCGCGATGGGCCATGTAGGCCTTGGCTTCCTGCACGGTGTATTCGCCGAAATGGAAAATACTCGCCGCCAACACTGCGCTGGCGTGACCTTCGATGATGCCGTCGGCCAAATGCTGCAGGTTGCCAACGCCGCCGGAGGCAATCACCGGGATACCCAGCGCATCGCTGATGGCGCGCGTGACGCCCAGGTCGAAGCCGTTTTTCATGCCGTCCTGATCCATGCTGGTCAGCAGGATTTCACCGGCACCCAGGCCTTCCATCTTCTTCGCCCATTCAACAGCGTCGAGGCCGGTCGGTTTGCGACCGCCGTGGGTGAAGATTTCCCAGCGCGGGGTTTCGCCCGGGCCGGAGACTTTCTTGGCGTCGATGGCGACAACGATGCACTGCGAGCCGAAATGCTGCGCCGCTTCGCCGACGAATTCCGGGTTGAACACTGCTGCGGTGTTGATTGACACCTTGTCCGCGCCGGCATTCAACAGGTTGCGAATGTCCTGCACGGTACGCACACCACCGCCCACGGTCAGCGGGATGAACACCTGGCTGGCCATGCGCTCGACGGTGTGCAGCGTGGTGTCGCGGCCGTCAACGCTGGCGGTGATGTCGAGAAAGGTAATCTCGTCGGCACCCTGCTCGTCGTAGCGACGGGCGATTTCCACCGGGTCGCCGGCATCACGAATGTTCTCGAACTTGACGCCCTTGACCACCCGGCCGTTATCCACGTCCAGGCAAGGGATGATGCGTTTGGCCAGCGCCATGGTCAGTCCTCAGCCTTTGTACGAATCGCAGAAAGCTTGCGCTTCAGCGACGTCGAGGGTGCCTTCGTAGATCGCCCGGCCGGTGATGGCGCCGATGATGCCTGGCGCCTTGGCGTCGAGCAGCGACTTGATGTCACCCAGGTTGTGAATACCGCCGGAAGCGATGACCGGAATGCGCGTGGCAGCGGCCAGGGCAGCGGTGAACGGTACATTGCAGCCCTGCATCATGCCGTCTTTGGCGATGTCG
This sequence comes from Pseudomonas sp. NPDC099000, assembly GCF_044759925.1. Classification (NCBI taxonomy): domain Bacteria; kingdom Pseudomonadati; phylum Pseudomonadota; class Gammaproteobacteria; order Pseudomonadales; family Pseudomonadaceae; genus Pseudomonas; species Pseudomonas sp. NPDC099000. The sequence goes on along the minus strand of NZ_JBIWAF010000016.1, from coordinate 109,724 downwards.
GTATAAACGATCGCGGACACGCCGTCGGCTTCGAACTGCTTGGCCAGGTCGATGACCTGGATGGTGCTGATTTCCGCCCAACCGTCAGTGGCGACGAAACCGTCTTTGGCGTCCAGGCCAACGATTACCTTGCCCGGGAACGCGCGGCAGGCTTCAGCCACGAAAGCCGGATCTTTCACGGCCTTGGTGCCGATGATCACGTAGCTCACGCCCGCTTTGACGTAGTGCTCGATGGTTTCCAGGGAACGGATACCGCCACCGATCTGGATCGGCAGGTTCGGGTAGCGCTTGGCGATGGCGGTGACCACTTCGCCGTTGACCGGCTGGCCTTCGAAGGCGCCGTTCAGATCGACCAGATGCAGACGGCGGCAACCGCCTTCCACCCACTTGGCAGCCATGCTCACCGGGTCATCGGAGAACACTGTGGAATCTTCCATGCGGCCCTGGCGCAGACGAACACAGGCACCGTCTTTGAGATCGATAGCGGGAATAATCAGCATCTGGCAAACCTTCAAATTCGATTGTTCAGCTTCGCTCGAAAATCAGTTTTTCTCGAGCGCCCACAAGTCGCTTTCGATGCTTTCGAACCTCTCTTTGAGGTGCGTCTGCACATCGAAAATCGCCCTGTTGTAATAGTGCGGCGCAATTTCACGGGTAAACAGCTCAAGGATTTCAGCCGCTTCGAACGAACCCAGGTCCAGTTCGAAGCGATCCTCCATGAAGCGTTTGATCTTGTGATTGGCCTCGTTCTCCTGTTCGGGAGTGAGGGTCAGGATCGGCGGCTTCGTTTTCTTGGCTGCCATTTACCAGCGACCATCCCACGCAGCGAAGTTCTGCAGCAATTGCAGGCCATGGGTATGGCTCTTCTCCGGGTGGAACTGCACGGCGAAACGCGAGCCATCGGCCAGCGCCGCGGCGAAATCGACACCGTAGTGACCGCCACCCACCACCTGCCGCGCATTGCCGGCGGCGATGTAGTAGCTGTGCACGAAATAGAAACGCGCCAGGTCCGGAATGTCGTGCCACAGCGGGTGACTCACCGTCTGCCTCACTTCGTTCCAGCCCATGTGCGGGACTTTCAGGTGTTCGCCGTCTTCATGCAGGTCCTTGCCGAAGAACTTCACCGCGCCCGGGAACAGGCCGATGCAATCGACACCGTCGTTCTCTTCACTGCTGTCGAGCAAGGCTTGCATGCCCACGCAAATGCCGAGGAACGGACGGTCCTGGCTGACTTCACGCACCAGCGAGTCGAAGCCCAGGCGACGGATCTCCGCCATGCAGTCGCGAATCGCGCCGACGCCGGGGAAAACCACCCGGTCGGCTTCGCGAATCACGTCGGCATCGCTGGTAATCAGGACCTTGCCGGCACCGACGTGCTCGAGGGCCTTGGCCACCGAGTGCAGGTTGCCCATGCCGTAATCGATAACCGCAACCGTCTGCATTACAGAACGCCTTTGGTCGACGGCATCTGACCGGCCATGCGGTCATCAAGCTCTACGGCCATGCGCAGGGCGCGGCCGAAAGCCTTGAACACGGTTTCGATCTGGTGGTGAGTGTTGGTGCCACGCAGATTGTCGATGTGCAGGCTGACCAGCGCATGGTTGACGAAGCCCTGGAAGAATTCCTGGAACAGGTCAACGTCGAAACCGCCAACGGTGGCTCGGGTGTAGGGAACATGCATCTGCAGGCCAGGACGGCCGGAGAAGTCGATCACCACGCGCGACAGCGCTTCATCGAGCGGCACGTAGGCGTGGCCGTAGCGACGGATGCCTTTTTTGTCGCCAATGGCTTTGGCGAAGGCCTGACCCAAGGTGATACCGACGTCTTCCACGGTGTGGTGGTCGTCGATATGCAGGTCGCCCTTGCTGACAATATCCAGGTCGATCAGCCCGTGACGGGCGATCTGGTCCAGCATGTGCTCAAGAAAAGGAACACCGATATCAAATCGGGCCTTTCCGGTGCCATCCAGGTTGATCGAGGCTTTGATCTGGGTTTCCAGAGTGTCGCGCTCGACTGACGCCTTACGTTCGGCCATCACCAGCTCCGCAAAATCATTGGGCGAAAAAGGCAGCCATTATAGGGGCGCGGGCGCGAAACAGAAACACGGGAGGTGATATGACTGACGGACAGAACCCGGTGTTGTCGGGGATAGACATGTCCATACAACTCATTTCGGACTTCCTAAAACAACTGTAGGAGTGAGCCTGCTCGCGATGGGGCCCTCACATTCAACATTTCTGTCGACTGTCAGACCTCTATCGCGAGCAGGCTCACTCCTACAGGGGTACAGCGTTTACTTAGTGGAACAACACTGCCGTCTTCTGCAGGGTCACCCACACACCCCACGCCAACGGAATGCCCACCACCAGCCACGCAGCAACCGCCAACGGCTTGGTGCCCGCATCCGCTTTCCACTCCAGCACGGTGCTGGCATCAGCACCCTTGTCGTGGCCCAGCGCCTGTTCGGCAGCCAGTTCGGCGTCGGTCATGAAGTACTTGTCGGCCACCGGGCGAACCATCAGGTTGCACAGGAAACCCAGCACCAGCAGGCCCGCGAGGATGTACAGCGTGATGTCGTAAGCCGCGGCGCGTTCAACGCCGATGCTCAACTGATACTCACGAATGTAGTTCACCAACACCGGACCCAACACGCCCGCCGCCGCCCACGCCGTCAGCAGACGACCGTGGATCGCGCCGACCATTTGCGTACCGAACAGGTCCGCGAGGTAAGCCGGCACCGTCGCAAAACCACCGCCGTACATCGACAGGATGATGCAGAACGCCGCCACGAACAGCGCAACGTTGCCCAGGTGACCGAGGTTCGGGATCAGCGCGTACAGGGCAAAGCCCAGGGCGAAGAACACGAAATAGGTGTTTTTACGGCCCAGGTAATCCGAGAACGAAGCCCAGAAGAACCGACCACCAATGTTGAACAGGCTCAGCAAACCGGTGAAACCGGCAGCAATCGCCGCGATAGAAGCCAGTTGCCCGGCGTCCAGCTGACCGAATGGCAAGTCAACACCGATCAATTTACCGCCGAACACTTCCTGCAATAGCGGCGAAGCCATACCCAGGATGCCGATACCCGCCGACACGTTCAGGCACAGCACCAGCCACACCAGACGGAATTGCGGGGTTTTCCACGCCACGTTCACGTGGACGTGACGGTGGGTGATCATCGCGTTCGAAGCTTTCTTCGCCGGAGCGGTCCAGCCTTCAGGCTTCCAGCCGGTTGGCGGAACGCGGTAGGACAGTGCGCCACCGATCATGAACACGAAGTAGATCGCGGCCATCACCAGGAAGCTCTGCCACACGCCGACGCTGTCTGCCGAAGCGAAGTGGCCCATCAAGGCTGCGGCCAACGGAGCACCGACCATCGCACCACCGCCGAAGCCCATGATCGCCATGCCGGTCGCCATGCCGCGCTTGTCCGGGAACCACTTGATCAAGGTCGACACCGGCGAAATGTAACCCAACCCCAGGCCAATACCGCCAATGACCCCGGAGCCGATCCACATGAGCCAGATCTGGTGGGTATAGACCCCCAACGCTGAAATCAGCAGACCACCACACCAGCACAGCGCCGACACAACGCCTGCCTTGCGAGGACCGGCGTGTTCCAGCCAGCCGCCCCAGATCGCTGCCGAGCAGCCGAGGAAGATGAAGAACAGGGTGTAGATCCAGCCGAGCATCGAGATCGGCCAGTCGCATTGCGAGGAGAAAACTTGCGAAATGAAGCTCATGTCCGGTGCGCAGGCCACTGCCTTGGTCACGCCCAGTGCTTTGGACAGCGGCAGCCAGAACACCGAAAAGCCGTAGGCCATGCCGATGCAAAGGTGGATGGCCAAAGCGGCCGGTGGTACCAGCCAACGGTTGAAACCGGGCTTGGCGATGATGCGTTCCTTGGACAGGAACCCGGGCTGATCGGCTTTGAAGCCGTCCGCCGTGATGCTCGTGGTCATTGTGTATCCCCCAATTATTAGTATGGTTCGCCAGCCACTCTTCGCCCCCAGCCTTATGCGCACGCATGACTGTCTTTTTCAGGGCGAAGCTCCGTTTTGGTGCGACATCGCGTCGCAGAAGGACGGACGAACCGGCAAAGGTTACCATCTGTACGTGACAGAAAAACCAAAGTGATATCACCTTTTGTAAGTCATCTGTTCTCGTACCACTGAAGGAACTGCCATGCCGATCAAAATCGAGCTGCTGCACGAAGCCACTTATCAGGATCAGCAAGACCTGCAAAAAATTTATCGCGACGCCCCGGACTGGCTGTTCGCCCCGTTTTCAGGGGATTTGCAGCTGATCGAAGGCTGCCTGGGCGACGGTTCGTTGATCGCTGGTCGCTTCAATGATCGGTTGCTTGGAGCAGCTCGTTTGCAGAGGCACTCTGATGTTTGGCACTTGTCCCAAATATGCGTGCGAAAAATTACCCGTCGTCGTGGCGTTGCCGAGCGCCTGGTAAACGAAGCGCAGAAAATGGCGTCGCAATCGGGCGTGACATTGCGTCTGCTGGCACCTGCCGGGCATCTCGAAGCTCAGGCACTGGCCGCCAAGCTGAAAGTGCCGCTGGATGTATTGCCGGCGTGATCGCTGACCGGTCGTCCGCTTCGGAGCGCTATACTCCCCGGCTAAATTTCGAATTCGACTAACTACAAGGACTCGCCCATGAAAGCGTTCGGCAAAATCCTGGGTCTGGTGCTTCTCGGGCTGTTGCTGATCATTGTGGCGCTGGGCTTTGCCCTGACCCACCTCTTCGATCCCAACGACTATAAAGACGAGATTCGCCAGATTGCGCGCAACAAGGCCCACATCGAGCTGACGCTCAATGGCGATATCGGCTGGAGCCTGTTCCCGTGGCTTGGCCTGGAATTGCACGACGCCAGTGTCGCGACCCTGGCCAAACCCACCGAGCCGTTCGCCGACTTGCAGATGCTTGGTCTGTCAGTGCGCGTGTTGCCGCTGCTGCGCCGCGAAGTGCAGATGAGTGACGTGCGCGTCGAAGGCCTGAACCTGCGCCTGAACCGCGACAAGGACGGCCACGGCAACTGGGAAGACATCGGCAAGGCCCCGGCGCCGACCAACCCGGCCACTCCTGGCGAACCGGCACCTGCGCCAGACACCACCGCCCAGGCGGAGAAACCGGCCCAGCCGATTCGCCTGGACATCGACAGCCTGACGGTCAACAACGCCCGCGTTGAATATAACGACGAGAAGACCGGCAAGCAGTTCAGCGCAGAAAGCATCCAGCTGAGTACCGGCCCGGTTCACGACTCGACCAATATTCCGATCAAACTCACCGCGTTTCTCGGCACCAACCAGCCGGTCTTGCGGGTACGCACCGAGCTCAATGGCGAGTTGCGTTTCGAGCGCGCACTGCAGCGCTACAAACTCGAAGACATGAAACTCTCCGGCGAAGTCGCCGGCGATCCGCTGCAAGGCAAGACCATGACCTTCGCCGCCCAAGGCCAGTTGCTGCTGGATAAAGCCGCGAATGTCGCCGAATGGACCGGCATCAAGATCTCCGCCAACCAACTACGCGCACTGGGCGAACTGAAGGTCAACGACCTCGACAAGACGCCGCAAATCAGCGGCGGCCTTTCGATCGCCCAGTTCGACCTGGCGAAATTCGTCGACAGCATCGGCCAGAAACTCCCGGCCATGGCCGAAGGCAGCCTGAGCAAGGTCGAGCTGGCCAGCCGTGTAGCGGGCACACCGACAAGCGTGTCGCTCGACAACATCAACCTGAAAGTCGACGACAGCACCTTCAGCGGCCGCATCGCCGTCGAAGACTTCGCCAAACAATCGTTGCGCGCAACCCTCAAGGCTGACACCTTCAACGTCGACCGTTACCTGCCACCCAAATCCGCCGAAGCCAGTAGCGCGACGCAAGTGCGTCAGGCTGAGGTCGCCAGCACCGAAGCCGATGCCATGGCGGGCGCCGGCAGCACACCGTTGCCGCCAGCACCGACCAAAACCGCGTGGAGCACCGAACGCCTGCTGCCGGTAGAACGCCTGAGCAAACTCGACGTGGACGCTGACCTGACCTTTGGCCAGTTGACCCTCGACAAAATGCCGATCCAGAACGCAGCACTCAAGGCCACCGGTCAGGGCGGCCTGCTGACCCTGGAGAACCTGCGCGGCGACCTGTACGACGGCAACTTTGAAGCCAAGGGCACCCTGGACCTGCGCCAGCCAGTGCCGGCGCTGAACATGCAGACGCGCATCACCAAAGTGCCGGTGGAAAAAATCCTCGAAAGCCAAGGGAAGAATCCACCGGTCAAAGGCCTGGTGACGCTCAACAGTGCATTGACCGGCAGCGGCAATAGCCAGCAAGCACTGATCGACAGCCTCAACGGCAACGCCAGCTTCGTCATCAATAACGGCGTGCTGCTCAATGCCAATCTTGAGCAACAGCTGTGCAAAGGCATCGCCACCCTGAACCGCAAATCCCTGAGCGGCGAGCCACGGGGCAAGGACACACCGTTCCAGGAGCTCAAGGGCAACCTGACCTTCCGCAACGGCGTGGCCAGCAACCCGGACCTGAAAGTGCGCATCCCGGGCATGACCGTCAACGGTGACGGCGACGTCGACCTGCGGGTGCTAGGCATGGATTACCGTGTCGGCATCATTGTCGAAGGCGACAAGAGCGACATGCCGGACCCGGCTTGCCAGGTCGGCGAGAAGTTCGTCGGCATCGTATGGCCACTGCGCTGCCGTGGACCGCTGGAACTGGGCGCCAAGGCTTGCCGCCTGGATAATGAACGCATGGGCCAGGTCGCCACCAAACTGGCCGGTGACAAGCTCAGCGAAAAAATCGACGAGAAACTTGGCGATAAGGTTAGCCCGGAACTGAAAGACGCGTTGAAGGGGCTATTCAAACGATGAGAGCCGAGCAGTTTTCATCGGCGGTGCTGGATTGGTACGACCGCCACGGCCGCCACGATTTGCCCTGGCAACAGGGCATCACGCCCTATCGGGTGTGGGTCTCGGAAATCATGTTGCAGCAGACCCAGGTCAGCACCGTGCTGAATTACTTCGACCGCTTCATGGCCTCACTGCCGACAGTCGAGGCCCTGGCCGCCGCGCCGGAAGACGAAGTGCTGCATCTGTGGACTGGGCTCGGTTACTACACCCGCGCGCGCAATTTGCAGAAGAGCGCGAAGATTGTCGTTGCCGAGTACGGCGGCGAGTTTCCGCGGGATGTGGAAAAGCTGGTTGAGCTGCCTGGCATCGGCCTGTCCACGGCGGGCGCCATTGCCAGCCTGAGCATGGGCCTGCGGGCGCCGATTCTCGATGGCAACGTCAAGCGGGTGCTGGCGCGGTTTACGGCGCAAGAGGGTTATCCGGGCGAGCCAAAGGTTGCCAAACAGCTGTGGGCGAACGCTGAGCGCTTCACGCCGCATGATCGGGTCAACGCCTACACCCAGGCGATGATGGATCTGGGCGCCACGCTCTGTACCCGCAGCAAACCGAGCTGCCTGCTGTGCCCGCTGGAAAAGGGCTGCGAAGCGCACATGCTCGGCCTGGAAACCCGCTACCCGATCCCCAAACCGCGCAAGACCGTGCCGCAGAAGCGTACGCTGATGCCGATGCTCGCCAACGGCGAAGGCGCGATTCTGCTTTACCGCCGGCCTTCCACGGGCTTGTGGGGCGGTCTCTGGAGCCTGCCGGAACTCGACGACCTCGACGACCTGCAACATTTGGCCACGCAGCACTCGCTGGAGCTGGGCAGCCAACAAGCGCTGCCGAGCCTGGTCCACACCTTCAGTCATTTTCAGTTGTCCATCGAACCCTGGCTGGTTCAGGTCCAGGAGGCCGGCCATCACGTGGCCGAGGCCGACTGGCTCTGGTATAACCTCGCCACCCCGCCGCGCCTGGGCCTTGCCGCCCCGGTCAAAACCTTGCTCGAACGCGCGGCCGCCGTATTGAACGCAGGAGAGTCGTCATGACCCGCACCATCATGTGCCGCAAGTACAAAGAAGAATTGCCCGCCCTGGAGCGCGCTCCATTTCCAGGCGCAAAAGGTCAGGACATATTTGACCACGTCTCGGCCAAAGCCTGGACCGACTGGCAAAATCACCAGACTCTGCTGATCAACGAAAAACGCCTGAACATGATGAACGCCGAAGACCGCAAATATCTTCAGGGCGAGATGGACAAGTTCTTTTCCGGCGAGGAATACGCCAAGGCTGACGGCTACGTTCCGCCGGCTGAATAATCCCGCTTTTTCGAGGGTCGGAACGTAAGCGACGGTAATAATTAAAATTTTTTTGAAAACTTTCTTGACGACCCCCTGAAAAACCAGTTTAATGCGCCCCGTTGCCCAGATAGCTCAGTCGGTAGAGCAGGGGATTGAAAATCCCCGTGTCGGCGGTTCGATTCCGTCTCTGGGCACCAAATACCGAAAACCCTGAATCGCAAGATTCAGGGTTTTTTTATGTCTGCGATTTGATAACGACAGTCCACCGCAGCGCAGGTGCCGGAGAAACAATCACTCTTTAGCACTCGGGTCGATGATGGCACCGCGCTATGATTTTGCGCGTACATGGAATAAAGCCAACATTGATCCCGATGCCCCCGCATCCGAATCAGTCGATACAGGATAGAGACAGCGCAAGGAGTGCGTGCTTTTCACCCCTCCCCGCAAAACACTGCCCTCCCCCTGCTCGATGACAGCTTTCCAGGCACGCCCCCTTCTCGACAGCCCTGAACATGGAACAGTTATGTCCGACATCAATGAACTGAAAGACAAGATCAACACCAAAACCTTGAACATGGTCCTGCTGTCGATTGCGACCGCCGGGATCTACTTGCTGTTGTGGTTGTACAAGAGCAACCAGAAGATCAACGAAACGACGAAAATGAAAGTGGTCGACGACACTTACGTTATTTGGGTCGCCGTCTGCCTTGGCTGGAGCGGCGCGTTGTCGAACCTGGGCGACGTGTTGTTCGACTCGCTTTCCGGCATTCTGCTGATCGCATTGAACGCGCTGTACATCGTGTGGGCCTTCAAGGCAAAAAACGCGCTGTCGGAATACGCCCTCAACGAGCACAAAATCGACCTGCGCATGAACGGGTTCTATACCTTCTTCCTGAACATTTTCTACGTGAATTACTGCATCAACAACTTGCCTGAAGAGCAGCGCAAACAACTGATCCTGCGCGGCCAGACGACGCAAGCCTGATCAACTGACGAGGGGCAGTCTCGAAGGACTGCCACCGTCACTCATCACCCTTCCAGTTGAACACCAGATTACGCACGCCAGCGCTTCCGACATCTGTCGTGTCGCGCTTTGCCTCACCGTTACGGGTGGCGACCACAGTGTACTTGCCAGCAGGTAACTGGACATAAACCAGAGGCCCTGCCTGAGTGAGTATCAGCACTGATTGCCCTTGAGCACTCTGAATAACCAATTCAACATCGGGTACATACTTGCCCTCCGACCCAACGGAAAAGGTCATGTGCAGGTTGTAGCCAGTCGATTGCTGAATGGCCTTCGCTTCATCCTCGCCAATACCGCCGGACAAATAAGTAATACCGTTCTGTTCCTGCCGCTGAATCTGCACGCCTGAACTGTCGACAGGCTCAAGATTGGCCGCACTCAACATCGCTGGAAACATAAGTACGCCAACGGCAACGACGGACAACATGAATGCATGGACGAATTTCATGATGGCGACTCCCGGTTTTTACAAAACCCCTCTCGGTATCTCATTTTTGATTTCCCGGGTGCCGGCCAAGTTTTAGATTGATTGGATCTTGGGCTCACCGCGAAATGGACTACGCCCTGTATTCCTCAAACACGCGCAGCCATCGGCACGATCCTGCAAAACGAATCCGGCATTTCCTGCGAATATCCCAGCCGCGCCCTGCATCGCCACCCGGCCTTCTCTTGCCATCCTCTTTCGCCTGTTCCTCCAGCCGCGGAAGACTTCATGAGCATCGTCAAAACCGAAAACACTCAAGATCCACAACTCGCCTCTCTGGTGGGCAACCTTGGGGAATTGATACGTCAGGCACGCCAGAAGGTGTTGCGAGCGGTCGATACCGTTCAGGTGCAAACCTGCTGGCAGATCGGAAGGTATATTGTCGAGTTTGAGCAGGAGGGGGCTAGGCGGGCGGCATATGGGAAGCAATTGCTCGCAACGCTGGCTATGGTGCTGACATCGGAGTTTGGGAAGGGGTTCGATGAAACCAACTTACGGAAAATGCGACTGTTTTATCAGGCGTTTCCAATTCGAGACGCACTGCGTCTCGAATTGAGTTGGACCCACTACCGCAGGCTGCTACGAGTCGACAGTGACATGGCACGCAAGTGGTACATGGACGAAGCCGCCAACCAAAACTGGTCAAGCCGCGCCCTGGAGCGCCAGATCAGCACCCTCTACTACGAACGCCTGCTTATGAGTCGGGACAAGTCTGCCGTCTTGACAGAAGCCATTACGAACATCCACGCGATGAACGACAATCCCAGGGAGTTCGTTAGAGATCCCGTGATGCTGGAGTTTCTTGGTTTGCCCGATACCGGAGTGATACTGGAGACCGAACTTGAACAAGCACTCATCGAGCAACTTCAGGGCTTCCTGCTTGAGCTGGGAAAAGGTTTTGCCTTTATCGCGCGACAACAACGAATAAGCACCGAAGGCAGAGACTTCTATATCGATCTGGTGTTCTACAACTACTTGCTCAATTGCTTTGTCATCTTCGACCTGAAGCGCGGCGAATTAACCCATCAGGATGTCGGACAGATGGACATGTATGTACGCATGTACGACGACCTGAAGCGCAAAGATACAGACGGACCGACCGTTGGCATCATTCTTTGCGCTCAAAAAAACGAGTCAGTGGTGCTACTCAGTATTACAGGGGAACGAACAACTGTTCGCCAGCAAGTACAAACTAGTGCTGCCAAGCGAAGACGAACTTCGCGCTGAGCTGGACCGGGAACGGGCGGCAATAGAAGAGCGCCTGCTCGATCAAATCCGCCTATAAACACAGATGGATTGTTCACAAGCCGTTCGAAGACTATCGTTGGCAACTACCCGCAAAGGTCCAAAGCCGATGAATTTGCAGGACATGCCTTCACTGGCGCCGACTCAAATCGAATTGTCGCTGACCACCGACACTGCTGGCGAATCGTTCAAGGAACCCGCCGCAGACGGCTTCATCCTCGGCGGCTTCACTTGGCGGCACGCCTCTCAGGACACCGCGCGCCCGGTCGTCATCATCAACGCGGCCACCTCGGTTCGTTGCCGGCACTATTCGCGCTTTGCCGACTTCCTGTTCGCCAACGATTTCGATGTCATCACCTATGACTACCGCGGCATCGGCGAGTCTCGGCCAACGTCGTTGAAAGGGCTGGTGGCGTCATGGTCCGATTGGGGCGCGCTGGATTTTGAGGCGATGCTCAAGCGCGCGCAGCGCGAATTCCCCGGCCAACCCATCGACGTTGTCGGCCACAGCTTTGGAGGCTGTGCAGCGGGTCTGGGAGCGTCCGGGCATTTGATTCGGCACTTGGTGACGGTCGGCGCGCAATTCGCTTACTGGCGCGACTATGCGCCCGCCCATCGCTGGCGGATGTTCGGCAAGTGGCATGTGGTGATGCCGTTGATGACCCTGCTTTACGGCTACTTCCCCGGCAAGCGTCTCGGCTGGCTGGAGGACACGCCAGCCGCAGTGGTTCGCGACTGGAGCACGCCCACTGCGCGCTACGAAACGCGGCCCAGTGGTCGCGTCATCCACGCGAAAACCGGCCAGCTTCCCTTTGCATCAGTTACCGCAAAAACGTTGGCCATCAGCATCAGCGACGATCCTTACGGTACGATCGCGGCCATTGAACGTCTGCTCGGCTACTTCACCGGCAGTACAAACACCCACCTGCGAATCGCCCCCGAAGACATCGGCGAAGAAGAAGTCGGACATTTCGCCTTTTTTCGCAGCGCATACCAAGCCACACTATGGCCCATTGCATTGTCCTGGTTGCAGACCGGCGAACTGGCCCCCGATACACCCGGGCGGCGAGTGCCACGCAACTGATTGACCCGCCCCTCTCACCGAATGACGGAACGACACCCATGGCATCCGCCAACAAGCAGAACAAACGCGCCTCCCGCGCCAAAGCCAAGGCCAAGCAGAACCGCACCCAACGGGCTGCCGCGCCGGTCGAACTAGACCCGAACGACGATCGCATCGACTTCGAATCGGTGGATTTGACCGAACTGTTCAAGAAAATGATCGACGCGGAAAAAACCAGCCAGCAAGCGATGTGCGTGGCCTTCCTCGAAGACCCGCTGCTGGAACTGGTGTACGAGCAGGAAGGCGAAGAAGGTGCGATGGATTTCATCCTCGCGGCGCTGATCGAATATCGCCAATGGTCCACCGAGGCCGATGAAGCCGGCGCACTGGCGTGGATCGAATCACCGGCCTTCCAGGCTGACTACGTCGCGGCGTCCGACGTCATTGCGGTCCAAACCCAACAGAAAGCGAACTGAATTTAATGGCATCCCTGAACAAGCAACAGAAACGCGCCAAACGCGCCAAGATCAAAGCCAGACAAATCAACATCCATGGCCGCAAACCCGCCGCGCTGGACGATGACCTGGGTGAAATCGGCGAGCCGATCCCGGAATACACCCTGGCGATGTTCAGCAAAATGCGCGACGCCGAAGCCATTAGCCGCAACGACATGCTGCTGACCCTGCTGTCGGACCTCGCCGGAGTTATCAGCGACCACCCAGAACTGCTGGACATGGAAAACGCCGACAACGAAGCCATGGCCGCCACTCACCTCGCCGCCGACATGCTGATCGACTACCGCATGTGGGCCGACGGCATGGACCGCGATGCCGCACAGGCGTGGCTGACCGATCCGCAGTTCATCACTGATTTTGGCGATGCGCTGGACAGCTATCGTCAGTCGCTGGATGCGCAGGAAGAAAAGAGCGAATAAACACTCGCCCTTGAATGCAAAAACGGCCGCTTGTCATCACTGACAGCGGCCGTTTTTTTCAAACCTGACTAACAACAATCAGGCAGAAACACCTTCCAGGCGCGGAATTTCAATACCGATCTTGGCGCTGGCATAGCTCAGATCACCTTTGGCGATGGATTGAGCCTTGAAACCGGCACCGATCAGGTCCTGCACGTACAGCTTGTTGTAGATGAACATAAACACCAGGTTGCTGAGGCTGAACGTGAAGCAGGCCACCACGAACATGATCGCAGCCCACTTGAAATCACCACGGAACAAGGCCGGAAAAAAGCCAAAGAAAAATACGGTCCACGAGAAGCCGATTGGCGCTTCTTTCATGGCACCGGTGTTAGGGTTTTTGAACACAACCGATGTAAACGCCATGCCTGTCTCCTTGATGCCCCAATGGGTTGGCTGGATGGCCGGGCTATCTCCATGCAGCTCTTTTAAACGGCAAGCACACGCAAATGCATCTGTGACTCGTCAGATGAGGGAGCAGGCAAGAAAGGGTCGGGGCTTTAGCCAGAAAGGCTGGGGGCGTCGAACAATCCGTGTCCTGAAACTCCATCGCATCCCGCAACAGCGAGATACACATTCGGCGAGAAGGCTACTATCTGGCCATCATCCTGTCCATCAGATAGCCGCTCGATAATTCATCTGAATGAAAGCAAAAACGACCGCGATCATTTCTGATGGCGGTCGTTTCTGTGCTTTAACAGCGTTTGTCTTGAGTCAAGACTCTCAGCGCGCTACCGCTGCGATCAGCTTCTCGTTGCGACGACGACGCGCCACAAACAAGCCCGCAGCCACGACCAACAAGCTCAGCAGACCGGTGGCGAGGATCTCCACGCGGTGGGCTTCCTGGAACAGCATGATAGTCAGGGCTGCAACGATGAAGATGATCACCGCGTAGGTCAGGACCGGGAACAGCCACATGCTGAAGGCGATTTTTTCACCGCGAGCCATACGCTGTTTGCGCATACGCAGCTGCGAAATCGCGATCACCAGGTACACCAGCAGCGCGATGGCGCCGGAACTGGCCAGCAGGAATTCGAACACCGCAGCCGGGGCCACGTAGTTCGCGAACACGGCGAGGAACGCTGCTCCAGTGGACAACATGACGGCCCAGTACGGTGTGCCGCTTTTGTTGGTGCGCTGGGAAACGGCCGGCGCATCGCCACGCTTGCCCAGGGAGAACATCATGCGCGATGCGGTGTAGAGCGCCGAGTTCAAGCAGCTGGTCACGGCAACCAGTACCACGATGTCGACGATCAGCTTGGCATTCGGGATACCCATGCGCTCAAGCACGGTCTGGTAGGAACCGACAGCGGCCAGTACCGGGTCGTTCCATGGCACCAGGGCCACGACGATGAAGATCGACACAAGGTAGAACAAGCCGATCCGCCAGATCACCGAGTTGGTGGCCTTGGAGATTTGCTGGCCAGGGTTCTTCGATTCCGCGGCCGCGATGGTCACGATCTCGGTACCCATGAAGGAAAACATGGTGGTCAGAATGGCGCCCAGTACCGCGCCCATGCCGTTTGGCAGGAAGCCCTGGGTATCGAAAAGATGCGAAACGCCGCTGACCTGGCTGTTCGGCAGGAAGCCGAAGATCGCCATGATGCCAAGAGCGATGAAACCGATGATCGCGATGACTTTGACCAGCGCGAACCAGAATTCGAATTCTCCGTAGTTCTTCACGCTGAACAGGTTGGTCACTGTCAGCAGCAAAGTAATGACCAAAGTGAAGACCCAGATCGCCACGTTGGGGAACCAGGCATGCAGGATGGTCGCGGCGGCGTTGGCCTCCAGCGGAATCACCAACACCCAGAACCACCAGTACAACCAGCCGATGGTGAAACCGGCCCAGTGACCGATCGCGCGATCGGCGTAGGTCGAGAAGGAGCCTGTATCTGGCGATGCGACGGCCATTTCGCCAAGCATGCGCATGACCAGCACCACCAGGGCACCGGCGGCAGCGTAGGCCAACAGCACGGCTGGGCCTGCGGCGGCAATGGCGTGGCCGGAGCCGACGAACAGGCCGGCGCCGATAACCCCGGCGATCGACAGCATGGTCACATGACGCGGTTTGAGCCCCTGTTCGAGGCCATTGGAGCTTGGGGTACTGCTCATTGAAACTACCTTTGTAAGGGAA
This sequence comes from Pseudomonas sp. NPDC099000, assembly GCF_044759925.1. Classification (NCBI taxonomy): domain Bacteria; kingdom Pseudomonadati; phylum Pseudomonadota; class Gammaproteobacteria; order Pseudomonadales; family Pseudomonadaceae; genus Pseudomonas; species Pseudomonas sp. NPDC099000. The sequence goes on along the minus strand of NZ_JBIWAF010000016.1, from coordinate 94,595 downwards.
AGCGGTGTGCATCCATCCCGTCAGGAGCTCCTTCTCGTAAAAAGAAACCAACGGGGCGTTCCGGATTCTGCACGCAATAATTGCGCCAAAATGTTTCAAGCTCCTCAAGCATGGAGCCTGTGGCGTGACCGGACAGTCATCGCAAGTCATTGAGATTAATGGCAATTCGCCAGAGCGTTACCCTGCGACCCACTTTGAGAACGAAACAGCGCACCAGAAACACACCCGAAAATGCGTTGACGCACAATAAAAGTGCAGATCAGGAACGTTTAGCCGGTTAGCGCTTCCAACACCCCATCAAAGCTGGCAACATCGCGCCCTTTTTTACGCGGCACCCGCGTGGCAGCTGGTTCAAACGGCTGTTCGGTTGATAGCAGCGCGACAGTCTGCTGTACCGATGCGACAACCTGCCACATACCACCCGTTTACCGCCCGTAGCGCTGTTGGCTGCCATTCGAACGCTATGCTAGCTTGGCCGCCTCGCCAGGAAGGCCAACCAACAGCAGGAGCGAAACATTATGAGGAACGCACATGGCTGAGGCCACGCCCGCGCTTGAAATCCGCAACTTGCACAAACGCTACGGACAGCTTGAGGTGCTCAAAGGCATCTCGCTGACCGCCCGCGACGGCGACGTGATCTCGATCCTGGGTTCTTCCGGTTCCGGCAAGTCCACCTTCCTGCGTTGCATCAACCTGCTGGAAAACCCGCATCAGGGACAAATCCTGGTGGCCGGCGAAGAACTCAAGCTCAAGGCCGCCAAGAACGGCGAACTGGTCGCAGCCGACGGCAAGCAGATCAACCGCCTGCGCAGCGAGATTGGTTTTGTGTTTCAAAACTTTAATCTGTGGCCGCACATGAGCGTGCTCGACAACATCATCGAGGCCCCGCGCCGAGTGCTCGGCCAGAGCAAAGCCGAAGCCATCGAGGTCGCCGAAGCCCTGCTGGCCAAGGTCGGCATCGCCGACAAGCGCCACGCCTACCCGGCGCAACTGTCCGGCGGCCAGCAACAACGCGCGGCCATCGCTCGCACGCTGGCCATGCAGCCCAAGGTGATCCTGTTCGACGAACCCACCTCCGCCCTTGACCCGGAAATGGTACAGGAAGTACTTAATGTCATCCGCGCACTGGCCGAAGAAGGCCGCACCATGCTGCTGGTCACCCATGAAATGGGTTTCGCCCGTCAGGTCTCCAGCGAAGTGGTGTTCCTCCACCAGGGCCTGGTAGAAGAGCAAGGATCGCCACAGCAGGTGTTCGACAACCCGCTTTCGGCGCGCTGCAAACAATTCATGTCCAGCAACCGCTAACGGAGCTACCCGCATGCAGAACTACAAAAAAATCTTTCTGGCGGCTGCCGTCACCCTGGCCTTCAGCGCCGGTGCCGCTGCCGAAACCTTGAAGATGGGCATCGAAGCGGCCTACCCGCCGTTCAACAACAAAGATGCCAGTGGCAATGTCGTCGGCTTCGACAAAGAAATCGGCGACGCCCTGTGCGCCAAGATGAAAGTCGAATGCACCGTGGTCACGTCCGACTGGGACGGCATCATCCCGGCCCTGAACGCCAAGAAGTTCGATTTCCTGATCTCCTCGATGTCGATCACCGACGAGCGCAAGCAAGCGGTGGACTTCACCGACCCGTACTACTCGAACAAGCTGCAGTTCATTGCCAAGAAAGACGTCGACTTCAAAACCGACAAGGCTTCCCTGCAAGGCAAAGTGATCGGCGCACAACGTGCGACCCTCGCCGGCACCTGGATGGAGGACAACATGGAAGGCGTTGAAGTCAAACTCTACGACACCCAGGAAAACGCTTACCTCGACCTGACTTCCGGTCGTCTGGACGGCATCCTGGCGGATAAGTACGTCAACTACGAGTGGCTGAAAAGCGACGCCGGCCGCCCTTACGAGTTCAAGGGTGACCCGGTGGAAGAAAGCGACAAGATCGGTATCGCTGTACGTAAAGGCGACACGATCCGCGCGAGGCTGAACCTTGCCCTGAAAGAAATCGTCGAAGACGGCACTTACAAGAAGATCAACGACAAGTACTTCCCGTTCAGCATCTATTGATTCTGACTTGCCTGACTGGCGCCGTTCTTTAACGGCGCCAGTCCCTGGCATTGCCTGCTGCACATTGAAAAGAAATCCATGACTATCGATCTCTACGGATTCGGCCCGGCGCTCGCCGCTGGCGCGCTGATGACTGTAAAACTGGCACTCTCGGCCCTGTGCCTGGGGCTGGTGCTCGGTCTGCTCGGCGCCTTGGCCAAGACTTCCCCGTACAAGCCGTTGCAATGGCTTGGCGGCACTTATTCGACCCTGGTGCGCGGCATCCCGGAATTGCTCTGGGTGCTGTTGATCTACTTTGGTACGGTCAACCTGATGCGTGCCCTGGGCGAGTTTTTCGGCAACCCCGACCTCGAACTCAACGCCTTCGCCGCTGGCGTGATTGCGCTGGGGCTGTGCTTCGGCGCCTACGCTACGGAAGTGTTTCGTGGTGCGATCCTGGCGATTCCCAAAGGTCACCGTGAAGCCGGCGTGGCCCTTGGCTTGTCGAAGTTCCGCATCTTCACCCGGTTGATCATGCCGCAGATGTGGCGCATCGCCCTGCCGGGCCTGGGCAACCTGTTCATGATCCTGATGAAGGATACCGCGCTGGTGTCGGTGATCGGCCTGGAAGAAATCATGCGTCACGCGCAGATCGGCGTGACCGTGTCCAAGCAACCGTTCACCTTCTATATGGTGGCCGCGTTCATGTACCTGGGTCTGACCATTCTGGCCATGACCGGTATGCACTTCATGGAAAAACGCGCCGCTCGCGGCTTCGCGAGGAGCACCCAATGAACTGGGAAGTCATCATCAAGTGGCTGCCGAAACTGGCCCAAGGCGCGACACTGACCCTGGAACTGGTGGCCATCGCCGTGATCGCCGGGTTGCTACTGGCGATTCCACTGGGCATCGCTCGCTCATCGCGCCTGTGGTGGGTGCGGGCATTTCCCTACGGCTACATCTTCTTTTTCCGTGGCACGCCGTTGCTGGTTCAGCTGTTCCTGGTCTACTACGGCCTGGCGCAGTTCGATGCGGTCCGTAACAGCTCGATGTGGCCGTACCTGCGCGATCCGTTCTGGTGTGCCACGGCGACCATGACCCTGCACACGGCGGCCTATATCGCCGAAATCCTGCGCGGTGCAATTCAGGCGATTCCGCCGGGCGAGATCGAAGCGGCGCGGGCGCTGGGCATGTCCCGGGCCAAAGCGCTGTTCTACATCATCCTGCCCCGTGCGGCGCGCATCGGCCTGCCCGCCTACAGCAACGAAGTGATCCTGATGCTTAAGGCCAGCGCCCTGGCCAGCACCGTGACCCTGCTGGAACTGACCGGCATGGCCCGCACGATCATTGCCCGGACCTACCTGCCGGTGGAGATCTTCTTCGCCGCAGGCATGTTCTATCTGCTGATGGCTTACGTGCTGGTTCGCGGCTTCAAGCTGCTGGAGCGCTGGCTGCGCGTCGATGCCTGCCAAGGGCGTTGATTCCCACGTGCTGACGGGCGACGCCTTGCTCGCCCGTTTCACGGCGCTGGATGCCTTTCTGATAAAGCATCAGGCGTTGTGGAAACCTCGTCCGTTTACTCATCTGCTGCTTCCTTGGGAAGCGTCCTACCCCGAGTTGGCACTTTGGCTACGCGGGCGATCGCTTGAAGATGCAGAAAACAGTCATAACCAACCATGTTTGCTGGATGCGCCGGAGCCATTTGCTTCGTTGGCGGCGCTGTCCCTTGAGTTGAGTTCGGTGAGTGAGTTGTCGGCGCATGTGATGGAGGCGGCCGGGCATCGATTGAATGTCGACGTGCCGGGGCGCAAGTGGCAGCAGATTGAGGCATTTGCCAGTCGCTTGTTATTTACCTCGCCGCCGAAGCATTGGCTGGATTGGTGTTCGGGCAAGGGTCACTTGGGTCGGCGTTTGCTGCAACCCGGGCAACAACTGACGTGTCTGGAATACGACCCGGCGCTGGTTGCCAGCGGCCAGACACTCAGCCAACGTCATCACTTGCATGCGCTGCATGTCGAACAGGATGTGCTCGCGGCTGACGCTGCGTCTTTCTTGAGTCCCGACCACACGCCCGTTGCGCTGCACGCCTGCGGGGATCTGCATGTTCGGTTGATGCAGCTCGCCAGTGCGGCACGCTGCCAACAAATGGCCATCGCGCCCTGCTGCTATAACCGGATCAGTCTTACTGCGTACCAGCCACTTTCCTCGGCCGGTTTGCGATCCGACCTACAACTCTCCCTCGACGATCTCTCGCTGCCGATGAGCGAAACCGTCACCGCCGGTGCTCGCGTCCGACGCCAGCGCGACACTTCCATGGCTCGGCGCCTCGGTTTCGACCTGCTGCAAAGGCAACTGCGCGGCGTTGACGACTACCTGCCAACCCCTTCCCTACCGAGTGCCTGGCTGGATAAATCCTTCGCCGACTACTGCCATCATTTGGCCGCATTGAAAGAGTTATCCACAATCGGCCCGCAAGATTGGTCAGCACTCGAAGCCGCAGGCTGGCAGCGACTCACCGAAGTGCGCAATCTGGAGTTACTGCGCGGCCTTTTCCGACGCCCGCTGGAGCTTTGGCTGGTACTCGATCGGGCACTTTTCCTCGCCGATCAGGGTTACACCGTTCGCCTTGGCACCTTCTGCGAAACCCCGCTCACGCCGCGCAATTTCCTGCTGCTGGCGGAACGTCCATAAAAAGCCACAGCCTGTGGATAACTCTGTTGATGAAATTATCGTGGATCCAATATAAGCAGCTGTTTCAGGGGTGAAACGCTACTGTTCAATTTTCGTACACCTGATAAAAAACCGAGAAAAACAGGCATTTGCGCACAAATGAGAACGGGTCCACAAATAAGTCATGAGCGCCACTTCCGAGTGAGCTCGTTGTGCATAAGCATCCGACGAAAAGGACATAACCGCCGAAACCCGGTCGCGTTCGGCGGAAAATTGCGTGCCGCGACCACCCTTGTTATACAGGCAGACAAGAGCGCCAACAGTGCGCTCACGAACAAGAAATCTCTGACCGACAGGAAGCCACAGTGACGTTCATTTCTTACGCACAGAATTTCGAAGACATACGCCTGTGGCGCGCCCTTAAAACCGTTGAAAACGGTTTCTACATCGACGTCGGCGCCAACCACCCCACCCACGACTCCGTGACCAAAGCTTTCTATGACCGTGGCTGGACCGGCATCAACGTCGAACCGATGCCCAATTATTACGACGCCCTGTGCCAGGAACGCCCCAAAGACACCAACCTGCAATGCGTCGCCGGCGAAACCGCCGACGACCTGACCTTCTACGGCATCGCCGGCACCGGCCTCTCCACCCTCGACCCTGCCATGGCGCAAATGCACAAAGACGCCGGCATGGACGTGCGCAGCCAAACCGTCAAATCCCGCACCCTGACCTCCATCTGCGAAGCACACGCCCAGGGCCGCGCGATCCACTTCCTGAAAATCGACGTCGAAGGCCACGAAGAAACCGTCCTGCGCGGCATGGACTTCACCCAATGGCGGCCATGGGTCATCCTCATCGAAACCCCATGGGACCGCGACCAGGCCTGGGAAACCCTCGTCACCGACGCCGGCTATCAGTCGATCCTGTTCGACGGCATCAACACCTACTACCTCGCCAACGAACACCTGAACCTCAAACCCGCCTTCGACATCCCGCCCTGCAACCTGGACGAGTTCCAGTTCTGCAAAGGCCACAACTTCAGCCACCCCGTCAGCGACGCCGAACACCAGCTCGCCGCCGCTCTGCAACGCGCCGAACAGGCCGAAGCGCAGCTGCGCGCAATGCAAAACAGCCGCACCTGGAAAGCCCTTCAGAAACTCAAGAAAACCCTGCTCCGCGCCTGACCTGAAGCCTGCGCAAAAATAGTCTGAATTCAGGGGTTTACAGAACCAACCCAATCGCTATAATCGTCGCCCTAACACGCCGGTATAGCTCAGTTGGTAGAGCAACTGACTTGTAATCAGTAGGTCCCGGGTTCGACTCCTGGTGCCGGCACCATACAAAACAAAGCCCCTGCAGAAATGCAGGGGCTTTGTTGTTTCTGGAACGTCCACTTTTTGTCCACACTCTGGAACCCGCGCGAGCCTGCTCGCGATGAGGCCGTCAGACCCAACGACGATCTACTGACCCAGACAAAGGGCTGCGTTGCCCAAGGCTTCGAAAAAACGAAGCAACCTCAACCAAACAGCATCCTTTGCCAATGATCCTCACCCACAATGGCAATCGAAGCTCCTGCCTCTCGCAACTCCACTGCCTTCATGATCTTCGTTCCATAAGTACTGTGGCGCCACTGCTCATTACCCACACTACCGACCACCAGGTAGTGCACCTTCTTTCTCACACCGCCTCCAATCAAACCACCTCGTTCTTCGACCAGCGCCTGACATTCCTTTCGCGGCCCAAAAGCCATGACACCCGTAAATACAAACGTCCGGCCATCCCACACCAAATCAGGGATCGGTGAATTGAAGGGAAGGTCCGTAGGGGTCACGGCAACAGCACCGTCGACTTCCGGTCTCTCAATGCCCACTCCAGAAAAACTACGCAGAATGTTCAGCAGCTCCAAAGACTCATCCATGTCTAAAGCATTGTCCTGAAGCATGCACGCCAAACGCGAATACAGCAGATTGATCACCGGATCGTTCAGATGCGCGAGATTGTTTTCCAGCCATTGTTTTAGAAAAACCGCTTCCGTGATGTTCACGGCACCGTCCGCCGTAATCCCTGCGGCCAACCCCACCAAGGCATCGGCGGCGCGTCGATCGATACGGGCGCAGTGGAAGAATTTACTGTTCTCGAACTCATGGTGTAGATCCATTACGGGTTTTCCTTGGCATAGGTCCGGCTCAATAACGAAGTATTAGCGGGTAAATATTCTGCTTAAAGCTAGCACCGCTGCGCGAACACTCTCTTTATTCCGGAAATAGATCCGTCCCCTTTCCCCTCAAACTCCGGATCCAGCAGAGGCACGTCGCGTAGCCAGATCGCTGAGAAACCAGCGACGTCAGCTTGTCGGGCCAAGTCAACATGATCTTGCATAGTCGGAGCCATGAGGTTGGGATATCCCTCCAGCGGCGCGATTAGGCCAAACGTAAGATGGCCTGGTGCGAACACTCGGGAAAACGCAGGGTGAGCTTCATTGGAATCGCTGCTCGTTCGTATCCGCCCGATCACTCGCGGTCACCCACGATCACGGGACGGACTGCTTCTACTGGTTGATGATCATGCGCGCTAACTCGACCGAGCGTTGCGAACACAGCCACTGCCGTGAGCACGCTGCCAGCGCCCAAGATGAAAAGCAGATGACGAAACGCGTTCGCGTACTCGTGGCGCAAAAGCTCTGACTGCCCTGGTAGTTGGTTGCCGGCGTTCTGCAGATCGCCGAGCGCAGCCCGGCTGGATGCCTCCATAATCTGATGTGGTGCAAAATTCGTGGCGGCGTCGAATAGCCCCCATTGAATGAACGTCGCCAGCAACGCCCCGGCGACGGCGATGGCTATACCGTCGGCGGAAACGCGAACTGCGTTAAAAATCCCTGTGGCCATTCCCGCGCGTTCTTTTTCAACCACGCTAACGGCCATGCCATCCATCAAACCCCAAGGCAGGCCAATGCCGATGCCGATCAGCGCCATAGGCATTACCGCATTACTGACTCCGCTATCTAGCACGACGCCTAGCCAAAACAGTCCGACAGCCACCAGCATCAGCCCGATCGCCGAGAGCATCCCTGAGGTGTAGTGTCGCGCGAGCTGAGCAGCCAGAAACGGCACAAGCAACAACGGTGCGGCCAGTGCGATCATCATTTGTCCGGTCTGCAAAGCACTAAGCCCATCGACTCCGATGAATCGCGCTGGGAGCATGATGATGAGGACGACAAAAAAGAATGCAGGGCTCGCTGCAAGAATCTGCACACCAACAAACTTGGATTGCTTGAACAACGAAAGGTCGAGCATAGGACTACTGGTTCGGCGCTCTATCAGCACGAATATCATGAACAGCAAGATCGCGCCGGCGACACTTCCCAAAACGATTGGGCTGGCCCAACCATCCTCAGGCGCGAGGAGAATGCCATAGGTAAACAAGGTTAGTGCGGGCGTGAAGCTGAGAGCACCGGGCCAGTCCATACCATTGTTAGCCGGGTCTTTAGAATCAGTCGCGCTCACGCAGACAAGTACGAAACCCGCTACGCCTATCAATGCCGTAGCGTGGAACGTCCATTTCCAGCCTGCGGAGTCGACCAGTAGCCCCGCTGCCAATGGGCCGAAAGCTAATCCAATGCCGAAAGTCGTCCCAAGGAGACTGAAAACCTTGGTGCGTTCAGAACCGTGGAATACCTGGGCTAGAGACGACATGGCGCCGGCGAAAGCAGCTGCTCCGCCCAACCCCTGTACAAGCCGTAGGACATCAATCTGCAAAACAGTGGAAGAGAAGGGAATAGCAATGGTAGACAACACAAAGATTACTAGACCAATCAGCCATACCCGCTTGCGTCCATAGATATCCGTCAGACTCCCTGCCGCCATCATGGCGCTGCCATAAGTCAGGATATATGCATTGACGACCCAGCTGAGTTCGACAGCAGATCCGCCCATGGCAGCGCTGATGGAAGAGAGGACAACTGCCGGCCCGGTGAAGCAAAGCGGGATGAGAACGCCTGTCAGGCAAGCTGCGAATAACTGTATCCACTTCAAAAACTGGGGAGCCGCCTGAACGCTGCGTGTTGAATTCATCTGAATGTTTCCCTGATTGGTGTGCGGAGGTGTTGGTCCTCAGCGCACGGTTGTCCGCGGTGATCGGCCGACAAGAGGTTAGGGCTTGCGTCCGCAAACAAAAACAGGCCTATAATCCGAACATATCGGACGCTGGTGTCCGCAGTGAGGGCAGCCCTTGGAATCGCTTGGCAGCATTTCACTATTCGTATTGGTGGCTGAGACTCGAAGCTTTACAGAAGCAGGGAAACGACTAGGTATTTCCTCTTCTGGCGTCGGTAAAAGTATTGGTCGGCTGGAGGAGAAACTCGGTGTACGCCTATTCCAGCGCAACACCCGCAGTATTGCCCTGACGTTAGAAGGGTCACTGTTTCTTGAGCGGTGCCGACGGATACTTTCGGAGCTTGAAGCCGCAGAAATGGAGCTAAGCAATGCCCGTGAACAACCGAGGGGCAAATTGCGAATTAGCTTGCCTCTAGTCAGCGGTCTAGTGATGCCAGCAATCATTCAATTCATGCGCACTTACCCCGAAATAGAACTCGACATTGATTTTTCTGATCGAATGGTCGACGTTATTGAGGAGGGCTTTGATGCTGTGTTGCGAACAGGCGAGCCTAGTGACTCTCGGTTGATTTCTAAAAGGCTGGGGGGCTTTCAGCTCCAGATTGTGGCGTCTCCGGACTATCTCGCACAGTACGGTGTACCCAAACGGCCAGCAGAACTCGCTACGCACTCATGTTTGTTGCACAAGTTTCCTTCGACTGGGAAGGTTGAACCTTGGCCGCTACGCATTGAGACTGGAGAGCCGGATTTCGAGCTACCTCAGACTATGGTATGCAACACGACTGAAGTGATTGTCGATGTGGCTCGTTCAGGTTTGGGAATTGCTTGCCTACCTGACTTCATGACTTCTAAGTCCATCAAAAACGGCGAACTGGTTCAGGTGTTAGCAGACTATACGGTTCACACCGGGGTGTTCAGGCTTCTGTGGCCCTCGAGCAAACACCTTTCTCTAAGACTACGGGTATTCATAGATTTTATGCACAGTCAGCTATTTACTAGTGACCTGCATGGATAGTTCGTTTATCTGCTCGCCGACGCAGCTCACCTCGCAGCAACGACCCTAGCCTAGGATGTCACAATCACACCACTTGACAGTCCTGCCCCTTTGCCAAGCTCATCAGCTAGGCCAAGAGCGAGAGGACCTTCCTTATCTAGAAGTAAAGGGTAGTTTTAGAGGTAGAAAAGAATATTTACCTTCAGAAAAATCATTAATGGCAAATAGTTAAATATCCATTCGACTCTTGGTGCCGCACCATACAAAACAAAGCCCCTGCAGAAATGCAGGGGCTTTGTTGTTTCTGGAACGAGCACTTTTTTGTCCACGCAGGAACTCGAGGGAGCGAGCTTGCTCGCGATGAGGCCGTCAAACCCAACGACGATCTAATGACCAAGACAAAGGCTGCTTTTCCAAAACACTTGCGTGCGGAATCGATGCATCCAATTCTGCTACCGTGCATCTACATATCTCCCCGAAACGATGAGCGGTCAAGGTCGAAAATCAGTGAGGCGGCATAATGGCATCAGTGCTAATGCACAACCTGCCACTTCACTCCGCCGTTGCGAGCTCCTTTGTAATGAACACCGAACGACGTTACTCGATCATCTTGGAGCGCAGCGCCGAGGTGCTGCTTGAACATGCACTCATGGCGCAGATAGAGGCATTTTGGGACGCCAACGATACCCGCTACTTCGGCTTGCGTATGGAGGACGAGCACAGCGCGCACGCACGAGTAATTGTTACGGACGAAGTCCCCGACGAAGAAGATGTGGAGCTTTCCTGTCTGTAGCGAATGGGATCACTCGCCACTTACGAGAGGTGGGGGGACCGGCCAGATGATTCTCAGATCTATTTTTCAGATCTGGTGCCGACACCAAAAAAACAAAGCCCCCGTAGAAATACGAGGGCTTTGTTGTTTCTGGCGTTTGAAAAGCCAGCTCTTAGTGACCAGCGCTCTGCCCACCATCAACGTGCAGAATCTCGCCGGTGACAAAGTTGGCGTTGTCCAGATACACAACCGCTTGAGCGATGTCGCTGATTTCGCCCATGTGGCCGACTGGATGCAGATTGCCCAGCGCTTCATGGGTTTCTTCACCATGCATCGGAGTCTTGATGATGCCCGGAGAAACCGCGTTCACCCGAATCCCACGCTTGGCGTACTCAATGGCCAGAGACTTGGTCGCTGCGTTTAAACCACCTTTAGTCAGCGAAGCCAGTACCGACGGCACACCGTCAATCGCGTGGTCGGTCAGGCTGGTGGTGATGCTGACGACGTGGCCTTTGCCGTGTTTTTCCATCTCGGTGATCGCGAGTTGGGTGATGTAGAAGAAGCCATTCAGGTTGACCGACAGCACTGCAGCGTAGTCTTCAGGGGTGTAAGCAGTGAACGGCTTGGCGACGAAGATCCCGGCGTTGTTGACCAGGGTGTCGATGCGGCCAAAGCGTGCGACGGCTTCACGGATCACTTGCTGCGCGACGGCCGGGTCGCCGATGTCGCCGGCCACGGTGAGGATGTCCGGGTCGGTGGACGGTTTGATCGAACGCGAAGTGGCGACGACTTTGTAGTCCAGATCGCGGAAGGCTTTGACCATGCCGGCGCCGAGGCCTTGGGATGCGCCAGTGATAACGATGACTTTTTTCGAATTGCTCATGATGAACCTCTACTAATAAATGATGGTTTGAAAAAGTAAGTAATCAGGCTTCGGCGGGGGCCTTGGCCATTTGTCTCAACATCTGTTCGTAGTACTCGACCGACTGCGAACCGGACACCAGGTGGCGACCGTTCAGCACCATGGCCGGAACCGAATTAATGCCGTGCTGGCGGTAAAACGCTTCAAGCTCACGCACTTCTTTGGCAAACGCGCCGGACTCCAACACCTCTTGCGCAGCCGCCGCATCCAGTCCTGCTTCAGCCGCCACACGAACCAGCGTCTCGCGATCGCTCGGGTTCTGGCCGTCGGTGAAGTAAGCACGGAGCAGGATTTTCTTGAGAGCGACCTGCCGCCCTTCCTGCAACGCCCACAACAGCAGCCGATGTGCATCAAACGTGTTGTAGAAGTGAGTGCGCTTCTCCAGATCGAACTTGAAACCCAGGGCCGCGCCCCGTTCGATCTGCATCGCTTTACCAGCGGCGACGTCCTCGGCGGTCCGTCCATATTTGCGCATCAAATGCTCGACCGCTTTTTCGCCGACTGCCGGCATGTCCGGATTCAACTCGAAGGGCTTGTAGGTCAGCTCCACTGAAATCTCACCGGCCACGTTCTCGATCGCCAGCTCCAGCGCCGTCGCACCCAACGCGCACCACGGGCACACCACGTCGGAGATGAAATCGATGGAGACGGACGCGGTCATGACTTGTCCTCCGCCTCAGCCAGCTGCTTTCGGTACTGGGTGGTGGTGATGCCGGCGTAGCCCCAGTTATCGGTATCGACTTCTTCGATCACGATGTGGGTCAGGTGCGGATCCTTCTTCAGGACACGCTCCAGGGTTTCAGTGATTTCGGCGATCACCTGAGCTTTCTGCTCAGAGGTAACGCCATCGCGGGTGATGCGTACGCTTACGAAAGGCATGAGGACTCTCCAGTGACCTTCCCTTCGGAATGAATGGGTCGGCGTTGGAGCTCAATGTATGGAGTTAGCTGGAGGGGATAAAGGTGGGGGCGGGAACATCATTAGTTACTTGGTGTAATGGGTGCGCTGGTGCAAGTACAAAAAAAGTTTGCATCAAAAATGATGAGTCGCTAACCTCCATTTATCGTAAATTTTAGATATCAGCCGAAAAGGTGAATGCTCATGGCAATTCAATTCTTCGACAGCCCGTTCCATGTCACGCATGACGAGGAGGTCGCTAGCAAAATGGCTCTGAAAATGGAGCTGTCGATCTTCATCACTGACTGCATCAAAAAACTGGGCCTCAAACAGAGTGAGGCCGCAGCTAGGTTGAACGTCACCCAATCACGCGTTTCAGAGCTCACCACTGGCAAGATCGAGAAATTTACGATCGATGCAATGATGGACATGCTGGACAAACTCGGCTTTCGCACCACTTTTACCTTGCCATCCAACGATGTCGGCGCGTTACCTCAAATCGTCATTTCACAAGCTCACGCCTGCTAGACAATACATCCCATTTTTCGAAGCTCTCTTTTGAGCTCCTTTAACCGATCTTCCGCAACAGCCAATGCGTGACGATCAGTTCGATTCGTCGTTTTCACGAACGAATGAAGGACGAAAATGGTGTCCGCATACTTCGCGATGTAGATGCATCGATATGCCGGGCTACCATTGATAATCAACTCAATCGCCCCCGCCCCGATTGAACTCAGCTGCTTTATTGCCAGCTCTGGATCCCCGCCGTACTGCACACGCATCAGGTCTTTCCCGAACTCATCCTGAACCCAGCCCGGCAAGTCCCTGTACTCACGAGTCGCGGCTTCACTTACAAAAGCAAATCTCTTCAAATGATGGATTCCTACCTGAAACAGTCGATGCCTTCTCAACGTCCAGTAGACGATTGAAGAGATGCTGTTTAGTAGTTATCGCAGGCCTCTTTTTCCGTAGGACTCACCCCCTTTTGATGTAGTCCGTTTTGCTACGTGTCGCATTTTTTCAGTTTCTGCGACACGTTATGAGGACGTGTCGCTGGCAACGACATGAGCGAGTCAAAACGCTCCGGCATTGACAGCCTAGCCTCAGCGATAGGAAGGCTCCGCTCTCATTCATTTCGCGTACAGATTCCAGCAAATCTTTTTGAAACTGATCCAATTCAACGTCCGCCTCAGCAGGCCTTCTTCAAATTATGGAAATTATGGCTGAGCAATAATTATTGCTCAGCCATAAAAATCACTAAAACCTTCAAACCACGCCACCACCTGGCCACGATTGCGCATCCCTCTCCCTCAAGATACCTTCAGATCGTCGCTGCCAATTCAGCGACCGGGCCTGAGAACCCGGGTAATATGCGCGCGCACCAGCGCCCTAAATCACGATTGCCGGCGTTTTTTTGTGCCTGCATTTCCGTGCAATGGCGGCTGTGCGTGGGAGACCTTCGGGTCTGCCGGGTCGTGCATACCGGTTTCTCAGCCTGCGCACAGCTGCCACCCATTCGCCTGAGAACGAACGCGGCAGCTCTACTTTGATTTTGGAGTATTGCAAATGCACGCTATTGATCCGTTCAAAACCTCTATCTCTGCCACACCGGTCACCACCCACCACCGTCCAAAAACCGGAGGTGCTCAATGACCAACCCCCAAGACGTGAAAACTATCGGCCTCACCCCTTTCTCCTACCACGCCAACCAACCGCTGTTCCGCATCAACGCAGGCGTCCCGGTCATCGCAGCCCTCTCCCACGCCTCCGACCTGCTCCACGTCGCCAAGCTACTCGCATCAGACGCAGCCATGGTTAGAGACACCGATCGCCACGCCTGGGCATCGCATTACTTGCAGGATATGAGTAAGGCGATCATTGATGATGTGGTGAAGGTGCTAGACGCGCCATGTAACAACCGAGCCAGTAACGTCGTATCGTGATGATCTAAATCGCACGCAAAAAAAGCCCCGAATCAATCGGGGCTTTTTGCATCAATGAGAGGGCGTTGGCATATGCCTTTTGCGCAAAAACGAATCCACGTGCATAAAAACGATCATAAATTGGGTCTTTTGCACAAAAACGTTCACAACCTTAAGCGTTATCGACTCTCACGGTTTCCACAGTGATCTGCTTCAGCGCATAAAACGGCGCAAGCGCAGCTTCATCCGCAGTTGAGCCAGTGATCAACCGCCACTCCCGCTCAATCGGCGTCCAGTGCTGCTGTCGGGCGCGCCCCAACTTGTCAGTGTCCGCGAGGACAACAATCTGCGCCGCCCGTTTGATGATGCATTCCTTCAAATAAGCCTGCTGCGCACTCGCCTCACACAAACCAAACTCCGCGACCACACCATCCGCACCCAGAAAGGCCTTGTCGACACTCAACCGGCTCAACGTCAGTTCCGCCAGCGGCCCCAACGTGCTCATGCTCGAACCGCGCAGGTCGCCACCGATCAACGTCAACCGCACACCCGGCGCATTGGCCAAGGTCATCACGGCGAGCAGGTTGTTGGTCACCACATGCACGTCTTGTCGCGAACACAAATGATGGGCCAGCGCGGCACAGGTGGTGCCGCCATCAAGCAACACGGTATCGCCGTCCTGAACGTGGGCCGCCGCAGCCTGGGCGATGGCATCTTTTTGCTCCCATTGAGACGTCTTGCGTTCTTCGAGCGAGGCTTCCGGCTCGTGAACGCCGACAACCGAAGTGGCGCCGCCATAGGTCCGCACCAGGTGCCGCTGTTTGGCAAGCATGGTCAGGTCGCGTCGCACCGTCGCTTCCGAGACCCCGAGCGCCGCGCTCAATTGCTCGACGTTGGCATCGCCAATGCGAACAAGATCGAGGATGGCGCGGTGGCGTTCGGAGGCTTTCATGGCGGGTCTCGTTGTGGGGACGGTGGTCGATCTTACACGACAGCGCCCGCGCGGCTCATCCCCGTCGCGTGGCAAGCTCCGCACCCTGGCGTAGCGCTTCGAGCAGGCTGCGTTCGTCGGCAATGCCCTTGCCGGCGATGTCGAAAGCCGTGCCGTGGTCGACCGAGGTACGGATTACGTCGAGGCCGACGGTCACGTTTACGCCCGCTTCAAGTCCCAGCACTTTGACCGGGCCGTGGCCTTGGTCGTGATACATCGCCACCACGAGATCAAAGTCGCCGCGGCCGGCGCGAAAGAACAGCGTGTCGGCGGGCAGCGGGCCAGTGACGTCGAGGCCGCGTTCCTGCAGCAGCTTCACCGCAGGGATGATTTTTTCTTCCTCTTCGCCATAACCGAACAAACCGTTTTCACCGGCATGGGGATTGATCCCGCACACGCCGATTCGCGGTTTGGCGATGCCGGCCTTGATCAGCGTGTCATTGCCGCGCTCGATGGTGCGCTGGACCAGCCCCGGTTCGATCTTGCGGATCGCATCGATGATGCCGATGTGGGTCGTGACGTGGATCACCCGCAGTTGCGGCGCGACCAGCATCATCGACACTTCATCGACGTTGGTCAGGTGCGCGAGCATTTCGGTGTGGCCGGGGTACTTGTGGCCGCCGGCGTGCAGCGCTTCCTTGTTCAGCGGCGCGGTGCAGATCGCATCAATCTGCTTGGCCTCGGCGAGTTGCACCGCGCGGGCGATGTATTGATAGGCGGCGTCACCGGCGATCGACGACAGTTCGCCGAACGGCAGGTCGTCGGGAATCAGGTCGAGATCGATGCAGTCAATGGTGCCGGCCTCGTACAAGGCCTGGGCGGCGGTCTCGATGCGGCGCACTTTGGCGCTGCCGCCGACGATGACGTTGGCCTGTTCGAGACGGCGGGCATCGCCGATCACCAGCGGCCGGCATTGTTGGTAGACGATGTCGTGAGTCAGGCTCTTGACGATGATCTCCGGGCCGACGCCGGTGGCGTCGCCCATGGTGATGCCGATGATGGGGAGGTAGTTGCTCATAGTGTTCATTCGAGTCCTTGGATTCGTGTGCGTTGGGGCGGGGAGCGATCGGCGCTGTCGCTCAGGTGTTGCCATGCCGCATACAAGGCGTTGTCGGTGCCGAACGCGCCGGCTTTGGTAACGATGCCGGGACGATGGCCCTGGCGGGAAACGGTCGGGCGGGCGAAGGCGACGCCGGCTTCGATTTCGGTCAGCAGTTGCAGACTGTCGATGCCGACGGTGGTCAATATGGCCCGGGCCGTCTCGCCGCCCGTGGCGATCAGGCCGCCGACCTTGGCGAAATGCGGCTCTACCAGCACGGCGAGCATGGTCGAGAGTTGCGCGCCCTCTTGGGGATCGAACGCTTCATCGCGACCGATGCGCAGCAGCAGGTCACTCCAGCCGTCCAGTTGCTCGCCGATGCGCGATTGCCAGAGTGCCCAATCGCCATGAGTTGTGCCTTGGCGAAGGACCTCGGGCGGGACGACCAATTCGCTGACGCCGCCACGTTCTTTGAGCAAAGCGCACTGTCGCTCGCAGACGCCGGAGAGGCTGCCGACGAGTATCAGAATCGGCGCCTGACTTTTTTCGAGGGCATCGGGTTCGATGGCCGTGAAACGTACTTCGGAGCTATCAGAAAGGCTGGCAGGAAGACTGGCGATTTCCCGCGCCAAGCCGCCCGAACCGATCCAGAACAGCGGCTGTTCCATCGAGGCGGTCAGGCGAGCGAGGGTCAGCAGGTCGTCTTCGGTTTGCGCATCGACGATCAACGCCTGCGTGCCATTGCCGACAATCTCAGCAATGTGCCGCTCGAGGGCTTTTTCGTTGCCACGCAAGGTGTCGAGGTCGAGCTTCGCGGTGCTCAGGCCAGCGGCAACGAGCATTGCTTCGACATCGGCCGGACGGTCGGCGTTTTCCAGTTTCCAGGTATCGGTGGTTTCCAGCGGCTGGCCGTTCACGAACACCCGACCGCCGCGCAACGTTCGCCCGGTGGCGGGGAACGCCGGGGCGACGATGGCCAGGCCGGCCAACGGTTGCAGGGCGGCGACTTCGGCCGCCATGTTGCCGCGCAGCGTCGAGTCGATTTTCTTGTACAGCCGCTGCCCGGGTTGATGCAGTGCCTTGAACGCGGCGACGGTACGCTCGGCGGCCTGCGCCGGCGAGAGGCGCCGAGTGTCCGTATCGGCGGCGATCACCTGAGCGTCGGCCTTGTCATTCAAGGGGTCGAGCGTGACGACCGTTTGCATCCCCACGCTCGCAAAGCCAATGGCGCAATCCGCCGCGCCCGACAGATCGTCTGCGATGATCAGAATCCTCATCGCAACGCCTCCTGCTTTTGAGGTTCGATCCCCGGCTCGGGTATGACGACCGGGTTGCGCTGCTGCACGCGTTTGGCGACGGCGGCGGTGAGCAGCGGCGCGAGAATCGCAGTGACTACGACGCAGGCGGCTACAAGAATGGTCGCGCTCTTGGCTGCTTCGGCATACACCGGATTGGCGGCTGCAATCAGTGCAGGGACAGCGGCGGCATTCCCGGCGGTGGTGGCTGCGGCAACACCCGCGACGCCCGTGCCACCGGTCAAGCGATCGGCGAAGAACAGCGGAATGCCGGTCAGAACGACCACCGCAACGCCCATGCCGAGACCCAACAAACCGGCCTGCCAAACGTTATGCAAATCCAGGCTGGCGCCGAGGGCCAGGGCGAAGAACGGGATCATCACCGGAACAGCCTTGGCCAGAAAGTCGCGCATGTCACGGTCGAGATTGCCCAACAGCATGCCGAGGGCCAGTGGCAGGATGCTGCCCACCAGCGTCGGCCAAGGGAACGCCGACAGGCCGGCGATTCCCAGGGTGACCATTGTCAGAAACGGTCCAGACTCCAGGGACATGACCGAGTAGGCGCCAACGTCTTCGGAGCGACCGTATTGACCCATCAGCGCCATGTACAGGCCGCCGTTGGTGTCGTTCATTGCGGCAACGACTGCCAATGTCGATATACCGGCGAAGAGGCCAGATGAAATCGGCTGCTCGCCCAGGAAATGCCCGAGCACAATGCCGATCAGCACGGCGATGCCGACTTTCGTGATGAGCAGCGTGCCGCCCTTCTTCAGCAGATAAGGTGTGGCCTTGATATTGATGCTCGCGCCCATGCAAACGTAGAACACCGCGAGGATGGGTAACGCCCCAGTGAACAGCGCATTGGTGAAGGAGCCGAAAAACTTTGGTGTGTCGGGAAGGAATGTAGCCACCAGCGAACCGATCAGCAGCGGGACAATCATCATGCCGCCAGGGATGCGTTCAATGGTGCGCTTGATAGGAATTTGGGCCACGAGGGTCTCCTTTTATAATTGTTTGGTAAGACGTTTATCACCTCGAAACTGACTGGATCGATCATTTGATGATTGAGCCAGTCAAAATTATCTTAGGTTATCGGCCTTATTTGCGCAAACCAATCATTCAAATGATCGTTTTGATCATTTGTGGAGGAAAAAAACCTCGGAATGACATGCCCTCGCTGGCACAACGCCCATTGAAAGCAATTTCCGCCGCAATGCAATTTTGTAGCAGCTGGCGAAGCCTGCGTCCGGCTGCGCAGCAGTCGTAAAACCTGAATTTGCCGTCTTCCTGAAACACCCATTGTCTGATTTTACGACTGCTGCGCAGCCGGACGCAGGCTGCGACAGCTGCTACCGATCGCGTTACGACCTAATTAACTGGCATTAGCCTCTCAGGCTGCTTTTTTATTGGCGAAAAAAAGCCCCGACCAGTCAGGGCTTTGCCTCCCGTTTCGCTTTCACCTCTGCATGTCCTCAATCGAGTCGAACTGCTGGCGAAATTCTCGTGCTTCTTTCGCATGAAAAAACCCCACAACGCAGTGAGTTTCAACAAAAAAAATGCCCAAACCTCCCGGTCCGAGCATTTTTTTGACCCTAATCACCCACCCCTCCCCAAAAAACCTCGACTCTATGTAAGCCTCCAGCCATCGGACGCAGCATCATTTCGCTACTAAACTCGGGACAAGCGTGTTCATGTGCAGGATTATAGCCAGCACGTATCGCCCAACCGGCGGCCAGGTACTCAACAATAGCCAGCCCACTTTAGAGGGCATTACCCAATGGATAGCAGAACCCTACGCAACCTGATGCGCATTGTTCAGACCGGCTCTTTGTCGGCGGCGGCAGAGCATTCCTGTTTAACGGTGCAGGCGTTGGCCGCGCAGTTGAACAAGGTCGAAGAACAGTTCGGTTTTAGGTTATTTCGTCGCTCCAACAAGGGATTGACCCTGACCACGCAAGGCACGGAGCTCACGCCTTACATGGACAAGGTGTTGGTTGCCACGCGGCAACTGGAAGAAAAAGTCGCGGCATTGAAGGTGCCTGGGCAGCGCACGCTCAAGGTGGCGCTGAACACGACGCTGTCGGCTGACTTCAATCGGCGAATGATCGGACGCCTGATTGAGGTGTTTCCCGACTATCAGCTGGAATTCAGCTACGCCGAGTCGATGGAAAACCTCAGCAAGTTGAAGAATGAGGACTTCGACCTGGCCGTGCTGATCGGTCCGCAGAAACCGGGGTTGCCCAGCATCATCCTGCCCGAGGTCCAGGTGCAGGTGGTGGGTGCGCATTGCGGTCAGGAACATGATCCGCTGGTGTTGCTCGGCAATAAGTTTCAGGTGCGTCCGGCGGACGATTGTCCGTATTCCCACAGCTTTTTGCGCTTTCTCGACGCCGGTCTGGGCAATTACGAGTCGGGCAAGCGGATGGTGTATTCGTGCAGCGAAACCCTGACGTTGTCGTTGATCACGCAGATGGACGGCCTCGGAATGGTCTCGCGGGATGCGGCCCAGCGGAATGGCCTGACGATTTTCCCCGGCTTCGAGGACGCCCTCGAAGTGCGGTTGGCGATCAATAATCCGGAGTTGTCGGGGCAGGCCTTGCACGATGTGGTCGACCTCCCGCTACATGAACGAGCCGAGCGCAATGTACGCAGCCGTTCCCATCGCAACGGAGAGAAAGAGGTTTTTGCTGAAATACGCACATAACAACGTCGGAATCGCGGCATAAAATTCCGGGCGATCGAGCTGCACGTGCTGATCCTTGATCAACAACGGCGTAAGGCTGATTGCAGCGACGATCGCCACCGGCAAGTATTCCAGCGCCCGGGCGACGAAGGGCGGCCAATGGTCAGTGTTCACTTGCAGCGGCAATGCACGCGGCAGGAAGGTCACGGCCATCATCAGCGCGACCACCAGGATCAGGAACGTTTGGTCAGGCATACGCCCACCCCGCAGCCCACGAATGTGGCGATGAAGACGTTGAAGGGCGAGCTGCCGACCAGGCTCAGCGCGCCCATGCAGGCGACGGCGGCCAGTGCGGCGATAAGTTTGTTACGCGTGTTGCACAGCGACACCAGCACGTAGAGCATCATCGCGGTCAGCGCATAGTCGAGCTGATACTGGATCAAGTGCGCCGCGTACTGCGCGCAAATCGCCCCCAGCAAACCGCCGAGCACCCACGAGGTGTGGCAATACAGATTGAAACCGATCAGGTAACGCACGTTGACTGGCGAGCCTTTGCCCAGTTTGACGCTGTGAAAGGCAAACGACTCATCGGTCAGCCCGCCCGCGTAACACCAGCGTTCCATTCGACTGAGACCCATCGCCTGCAACGCCTTGGCCATGTAGACCGACATCAGCATATGCCGTGCGTTGATCAGAAATGTGGTGAGGATGATGGTGGTGAGCGAAGCGCCGCTGGAAATCAGCGCCAGGGCAGCGAACTGCGAAGCGCCGGCATAAACGAACAGGCACATGGCGACCGGCAGCCACACGGGCAAACCGGCATTGACCGCCATCAAACCGAACACAAACGACACCGTGAAGTAACCCGCAACCACCGGGCTGGCTTCGGCGAAGGTGCGCGAAGCGTGCGGCTCGACCATCAGCGGCTGACTGCTGGACGTCTCATTCATAGGTCCCTCTCAAATGTTCTTTCGCCGCGCGGTTCGCAAAAACCCTGGGCACTCCAGAAGCGCTGGCCGGCAAGGTTAGCATCGTCGACAAACAGGAACATCCGCAGCACGCCCACACGTTTCATGTCTGAAGATGCCGCTTCAACCAGGCGTTGACCGACGCCCTGGCTGCGGTAATCCGGGCTCACTGCGAGGTGGTTGATCGTGCCGCGACTGCCGAGCATTCCGCCCAACACCGCGCCGACGATTTCGCCACTGACGTCCAGCGCGATAAACGCGGTGGTGGTCTTCTGCACCAGCACACCGCGCAGGCATTTGGCGTCCTGCCATTCACAGAAAGACACTTCATCGAATTGCCGAAAGAAGCGCTCCAGGCGCTGTGCATCCTTGGCTGTCGTACGCCTCAGCATCACCGGTGCAGGGCACTCGGCGAGGCTGATCACGGCGTTGTACTGTTCAGCGAACAATGTCGAAAGCGGTCCCGGGCCGCGAGAAAGAGATCGCCAGAATCTGCCGGTACGCCATGTCGTGAGAATGGGTATTGCGTGCCGGTGTCACGTAGTGACGCATGTCGCGATCGAGAAAGTAGGTGGTGTCGAGGATTTCTTGATAAGTCGTCGACGCCACTTGCTCTTGATTTTGAGCTTCGTACAAACGGCTCTCTGCCCCTTCAACGTTATTGCGTCCCCAGAAGTGCACGCCGCTGAACGGATAACCGTCGCAGTGAATACCTTCCGGGGTGATTTCCAGTTGTTTGCCAGGCTTGATCTCGATGCGGATCTGATGAATCTGGCACTGCCAGATTTCGTCGTGCAACTCAGGTGGCAAGACGTTTTTGTACACTTCGAAGTCGGTGTCGATCAGGCTGCGCATCACCGGCGAACTGATGATTTCATCAGAGAAGTCCTGGAAGTGCCGAACCATCCCGCCAACGTAACTGTTGTTCGCCTTGGACTGAACATACGCGCGGTGTTCCAGCTGCTTCAGGTCGCGCGTGACCGGGTTGTACTCGAAATCGCTGTAGCGACGATAGCGCATACCCGCCTCAGCCTGACCGTAGTAACTGTCTGGCTCCATGTTTTCCCAACTTCTGGTCAATCTGACGAAATCGTTGAAATGACCGAAAAGATTGAAGTCAGCACCCCGGACGTTGGCATATTTGTCACGCCGTAGAAACTCACCTACTTCTTTGTTCAAAACGATCATTTTCAAAATCTCCGTGCATTTAGCAGCCTAATCTAGAGAGCACAGGATTTACGTCCATGAGAAAGAATTTGAGGCATATCAAGCGCTACTTGAAACGGGGCAGGACGTTGCTTCAATTCGACTTTTCATGATCGAAAAAGGCCGTTTTATGCGTTTTTCGAAGGTTCTCAGGCGAAAAAAAACCCCGAGCCAGTCGGGGTTTTTTATCGAGTGTCGAACACTCAATCGATCATCAGAAGATGTTGATCGGGTAATCCACGAACACACGCACTTCGTTGCCGCTGACGTTGTACTCGCTGGATTTCTGCGAAACGCGCAGGATCGAGCTGCGCAGTTTCACGCTCAGGTCTTTGGCCGGGCCGGTTTGCACGACGTACTTGAACTGGTTGAAGATTTCACGCTCGGTGCCGCCTTCGCTGGTGGACGTGGTGATGTTGTCACCGCGCACGTAAGCGAAGTTGTAGCTCAGCCCCGGAATACCGAAGGTGCTGAAGTCCAGACCGTAGCCCAGCTGCCAGCTGCGCTCGTCTTCGGCGTTGAAGTCGGACCAGTAGGAGTTCGCCAGGTAGATGGTGTTGCCACCGTCGCCGACACGACCTTGACCCTTCTGATAGCCGCCGTAGGCGTAGCCCAGGTTGCTGTCGCCGGTGCTGCGCTGGTGAGCGAGAGTGAGCGAATGCGGGCCGGTGGCGAAGGTCGCTGCCAGGCTCCAGATCTTGTTGTCGTCGCCGGTGGCACCGGTTTGGCGGACGTAGGAATCGTCCAGCTTGGTGCGATAGCCGTTGAAGTCAAGGGTCAGGGACTGATCCTTGTCGATCGGGAACACGTAGTTGGCGTTCACGTATTGCTTCTTCAGCACGTCTTCAACGTCGGATGCGTACAGCGCAGCCTTGAATTGCTCGGTGAACTGATAGCTACCGCCCAACACGTTGATCGACTTCAGGCCACCACTGTCACGGCCTTCAGCGCTTTTGCGCGACTCGGCGGTGAAGCGACCGGCGTTCAGCTCCAGGCCTTTGATCTCCTTGGAGGTGATCAAGGTGCCGGTGTAGCTTTCTGGAAGCAGGCGCACGTTGTCGTAGCTCAGCACCGGCAGGGCCGGCATCTGGTCGCCGTAGGTCAGCGTGGTGCTGGAGAGACGGAATTTGACTGCTGCGCCGCCCTTGGACAGGTCGTCAGCCGCGTTACCGCTGTCGCCCTTTTTAAAGAAGTCGATGCCTTGTGCCCCGGTGCGACCCTTGCCGCCATCCAGACGCAGTGCGTACAGACCGAATGCATCCACACCGACACCGATGGTGCCTTGGGTGAAACCGGACGAGAAGGTACCAATGGCCGCTTGGCCCCATTCGGCTTTGTCCGGGTTGCCGTCTTTGTAATCACGATTGATGTAGGCGTTGCGCAGCAGCACTTTGAGGCTGCTGTCTTCAACAAATCCCTTGGATTCGGCCTGGTCGTTAGCCATGGCCTGTGTAGCGCTCAACATCCCCAGAGCGATCAGGCTGATTCGCTTATTCAACATTTTGTTCTTTTCCTTATTACCGGTTGATACGCGCTGTGTCGAACGGCTGAAACGGCGCTATCGCACTCTTTTTTCACCCCAAAACAAAAAGGCCCGCCCACGAGAAAAGTGGCGGGCCTTTTTATTATTTTGTTGAGTCATGGCGGTTAGCCACAGGCGTTGGGCGCGATCGTAGCCGCGCCCAGAAGCCTGTGTCAATTTGATGAATCGTCTATCCATAGGCGAAAAACATCTAAGCGGACTGAACAAGCCAGGACGCGAATGCCTCCGGCTTTCCAAGCCAAGGACTGATATCTACCACGGTGAACTGGCCATTTTGCTCCAACGCCAGGGTCGGAAAACCCTGACCACCGAAACGGGCCAGCAATGCGCGACTGTCCTTGATGTGACGATCAGTGTCGGTGTTTCTGAAGGCTGACGCGAAGGCATCAGATTCAAGAGCAATGTCTTTTGCCAGTCCAAATAAAACCGCTTCATCGGCAATGCGCCGCCCTTCCACGTAATGAGCGGTTTGCAAACGCCCCAGTAACTCAAGCCCACGGCCGGCGATGTGTTCGGCGGCCAACACCGCAGCGATGGGCGGGGCGGAATCGAACACTGCCGTTTCGTCGCGTAGCAAACCTTCGAAATACGCTTCGCCGAAGGGTTGGCCGGTGTATTCGGCGATGCGCCGGTCGTGGGGCATCACGTAGTTGCGCAGTTGTGGCGATACGGCTTGGCGGTTGGCGCCGCTCATCATGCCGCCACCGTGGATGATCACCGGCAACACGCCTTGAGCGGCTTGCACCAGCGGTTTGGCGCCGTAGCACCAGCCGCACAAAGGGTCGTAAATGTAATGAAGGATCATAGGGGGCCATCAGGAAAATTTGATGCCGGCAGACTAATCCTCGGACCGTTGCGGAAAAACGCTGGAATGGCTTTCAGTCTGTTTCATGAATCGGTCGAATGGCCTCGGCAAGCCTCTGTAGCAATCTCGACACAAATCGAAACAATCAAACAAAGGAACTTTTCAAGAATAATTAACGAAAGTAAATAACAAGCATTACCATTCGCACCCTCGAATTCTTCCACCCTTTCGGATGCGCTTCAGATGCCTGCCCCCTTCCGCCTTACGCCCGTCACCCTTGGGCTTTCTGCTTTTCTGTCTGCCGGTTTCACCTGCGCCGCGACCACCGTATTACCTGAAACCTCGATCAGTGCCGAAGCCGAAGCCGACGACCCGCGAGTGAAGGAAACCAGCACCGCAACCCGCACCGCGACACCGGTACGCTACGTGCCCCAAGCCATCGACTCGATTAAAACCTCGAATGTCTCGGATTACGGCACCAATGATCTGGGCACTGCGCTGAGCGGCATCCCCAACGTCAGCAGCGGTGCCGACACCCGTTTCGACAGCCTGCGCATTCGCGGTTTCGACGCCAGCAACGACTTCTACCTCGATGGCATTCGTGACGACAGCCAATACGTGCGCGACTTGCACAACATCGAGCGCATCGAAGTCCTCAAGGGCCCGGCGGCCGTTCTATATGGCCGTGGCAGCCAGGGCGGGATCGTCAACCGGGTCAGCAAACTGCCCGAGTTCGGCCGTCGTTCGACCATCGAAGCCCAGGGCGGCAGCGATGACTTGCGTAGCCTTTATGCCGACCTCAGCACCGATCCGTCCGAAAACATCAGCCTGCGCCTGAACATGGGCAACATGGATCAGAACAGCTTTCGTGATGGCGTCAGCGGCAACCGCCAACTGTTCGCGCCGTCGATGAACTGGCAACTGACGCCGGACCTGAACTGGCTGGTGCAGTACGAATACAGCCGATACAACCGCACGCCGGATCGCGGTATTCCTGGGGTGAACGGGCGCCCGGCAGACGTAGGACGCGATACGACCTACGGCAGCGAGCACGATTTCATCGACGACAAGTCGCAATCCCTGCGCTCGAAACTCAGCTATGAACTCAGCGACAACTGGCAGCTGCGGCACACCCTGGGCGTGTTCAAGCTCGACAGCGATTTCGACAACACGTACCTGACCGGTTACACCCCGGCCACCAACAAGGTCACGCGCCAGCATTGGCAGCAAGACCTGACCACCCGCAACGTGTACAACAACGTCGAACTGGAAGGCGGTTTCGACACCTTCGGTCTGGAGCATCGCCTGCTGACCGGCATCGAGATCGGCAGCCAGCGCCGCGACCCGACCTTGTACAACGCGGCCACTTCCGGGCCGGGCAGCTCACCGGTTCCGGCGCTGGACCTGTACAACCCGAATCGCGATCTGCGTCATACCGGGCGCATGCAGGTGTCCAGCGACAACCACACCGAAGTCGAAAGCCGTGCGGTGTACGTGCAGGATCAACTGCGCCTGAACGATCAATGGCAACTGCTGGCCGGTCTGCGCTACGACACCTTCGACATCGAATCGACCAACAAGCTGCGCAACATCTCCGAAGACCGTGACAGCCACAGCACCAGCCCGCGTGTAGGCCTGGTCTGGACGCCGCTGCAGAATCATTCCTTCTATGCCTCCTGGACCAAGACGTTCTCGCCAGTGGGCGGCGGCTTGATCGGCATCACGCCGGGCACTGCCGGTAACAGCAACGACTTGAGCCCGGAGCTGACCAAGCAGAAGGAAATCGGGGTGAAGAGCGACTGGCTCGACGACCGCCTGAGCACCACCCTGGCAATTTACGAACTGGAACTCTACAACCGCCGCACCAGCGATCCGCTCAACCCGACCATCACCTTGCTTTCGGGCCTGCAACGCTCCCGCGGGATCGAGCTGACCGGCACCGGCAAAATCGCTGGCAACTGGTATGTGCGCGGTGGCGTGGGCGTGCAGGACGCGACGGTCGAGAAGGACAACAACGGCTTTGAAGGCAAACGCATCAGCAACGTTGCCAAGCACAACGGCAGTCTGTTCCTGACCTGGAAGCCGGAGATGGGCTGGTATGCGGAAACCGGGTTGACCCTGGTAGGTCAGCGTTATGCCGATAACCTCAACACCGTTGTGCTGCCAGGTTATGGCCGTTGGGATGCACTGGCCGGGTTCCGGCAGAAGGATTGGGACTTGCGCGCAGCGCTGAACAACATCAGCGACAAGACCTATTACTCGTCGGCCACCAGCGCCGCGCAGATTCAACCCGGCGAACCGCGTAGCCTGGTGGTGACCGGAACCTACAGCTTCTAAACACTGCTGATGTGTTCACACCAATCACCTGTAGGAGCGAGCCTGCTCGCGATGGCGGCGGGTCAGTCAACTTTAATGTGACTGCCAGGCCGCCATCGCGAGCAGGCTCGCTCCTACAATGGTCGGGGTGTAGCTTACAAATCCATCGCCCATAAAAAAGCGCCGCCCTCCCGGCAGCGCTTTTATCAATCCTTTGTTTTTTCTTCTTATCCTTCCATCACATCCCACAACGCTTCCAGTTCCGCCTCGCTGAATAAACCAGCGGGGTAACGCTCGATCATCATCCGGCGCGGATCAGGTTCTCTGATCTGACGCGTTCCATTGGACTTCAACCAGTGCGCAAGAACCTGGAGCGATTCGCTATTGACTGCCAGGGGATGCAATGCCCGCTCGCTCACTACGTTCACTTCCGCGTTCATTTCGGCGCTCTCTCCCGGTTTGTGAGCGGCTAACTTATCCAAGGTTTATGACAGAACATCGAAGTCCTCCCCCTCCCTGTTTCACCCCATACCAGATACAAGAGCTGTGCCAATATTTCTCAAGTGTCGACAAGCGGATACAAAGAAGCCCGCAGTCCTTTCGGGCTGCGGGCTTCTTGATGAACGGCGGGGCGAAATCTTTGCCTCAGTGGTTTTTCAACCGGTTCAGGCTGTTACAACCCCACTCACTCCTTGTGCGGCGCCGGCTGTTGTTGGGTAAGGCAGTGGATATTGCCGCCCCCCAGTAACAGTTCGCGGCCCGGCACCATCACCACTTCGTGCTGCGGGAACAGTGCCTGCAAAATCTCTTTCGCCGGACCGTCCAGCGGATCGTCGAAACTGGGCGCGATAATCCCGCCGTTGACGATCAGGAAGTTCACGTAGGAACCGGCCAGACGGACGGTCGGATTACGTTCCTGAGTCCCGTCCACCGGATCCACGCCAGCGCACTCTTCCTCGGTCGCATACAACGGCCCCGGGATCGGCATCTTGTGGACCGTGAATGGGCGACCTTTGGCATCGGTGCTGCTTTCCAGAACTTTGATTGCCGCCTGGCAGCGCGGGTAGTTCGGGTCCTGCGGATCATCGGTCCAGGCCAGCAAAACTTCACCCGGACGCACATAGCAGCAGAAGTTATCCACATGGCCATCGGTTTCGTCGTTGAACAGACCGTCCGGCAGCCAGATGATTTTATCCACCGCCAGATGGGCGCTGAGCACCGCTTCGATGTCTGCACGGTTAAGGTGCGGGTTGCGATTGCGGTTGAGCAGGCATTCTTCGGTGGTGATCAGGGTGCCTTCGCCATCGACGTGAATCGAACCGCCCTCGAGCACAAAACCCTCGGTGCGGTAGCGTTGGCTGCGCTCGATCTCGAGGATCTTGCCGCCCACCTGCGAATCGCGGTTCCACGGCGAGTACAAACCGCCATCGAAACCGCCCCACGAGTTGAAGTCCCAGTTCACACCACGGACTTCGCCACTGTTATTGATGACGAATGTCGGGCCGGTGTCGCGAACCCAAGCGTCGTCGCTGGACATTTCGACCACACGAATATTCGGCACGTCGAGGCGGGCACGGGCGTTTTCGTATTGGCCGGCGGAGACCGCCACGGTCACCGGTTCGAAACGGGCGATGGCTTTGGCCACGGCCACGTGCGCGGCTTGTGCGGGTTTGCCGCCCAGGCGCCAGTTGTCCGGGCGCTCGGGCCAGATCATCCAGGTCTGGGTTTGTGGCGCCCACTCGGCGGGCATGTAGAAGCCGTCGGCGCGCGGGGTGCTGTTTAAAGTGGTCATGCGATCAGGACTCCAGGGAACCGTCGAGGGTTTTGATCGCATTGTATAGGTTCGGGCGACGATCACGGAACGAACCCCACGCACTGCGAATGTTCTCCAGTTCGTCGAGGTCGAAGCTGTGAACCAGCACGCCTTCTTCGGTCTTGTCGAGTTCCTGGACCTTCTCACCGAACTGGTTGGCAATGAACGATGAGCCATAGAACGTGATGTCGTAGCCGTCCTGTTCTTCATTGCCGATGCGGTTGCTGGCGATCACTGGCATCAGGTTGGCGCCGGCATGGCCCTGTTGCACGCGCTGCCAGTGGTCACGGGAGGAAATGGTTTTGTCGTGCGGCTCGCTGCCGATGGCGGTCGGGTAGAACAGGATTTCCGCTCCGAGTAGCGCCATGCTGCGGGCGCACTCCGGGAACCACTGGTCCCAGCAGATGCCCACGCCGATTTTCGCGTACCGGGTGTTCCAGACTTTGAAACCGGTATCGCCCGGGTTGAAGTAATACTTTTCGTGGTAACCCGGGCCGTCCGGGATGTGGCTTTTACGATAAATCCCGAGGTTGCTGCCATCGGCATCGATGATCGCGATGCTGTTGAAACGCGCACGACCGGCCAGTTCGTAGAAGCTGATTGGCAGGACCACTTGCAGTTCTTTGGCGACTTTCTGGAAATGCTTGATGGCGACGTTGTCTTCGACCGTCGTGGCCAGTTGCAGGTAATCCGGGTTCGGTTTCTGGCAGAAGTACGGCGCCTCGAACAGTTCCTGGATCAGGATGATCTGTGCGCCTTTGGCTGCAGCCTCACGGACCAGTTTCTCTGCGGTCTCGAGGTTGGCTTCAAGGTCCCAGGAACAGGCCATCTGGGTGGCGGCGACGGTAACGATACGGCTCATGAATCATCTCCGGGCAAGTGCTGTGGGTCGAGCGTGGGATCGACCGATGACAGAAACGGGAAGCACGGGCGCGATGAATCACGCCGTGGGCAGTGGCGACTTTATAGCCGATAAAAATCGGCTTTAGAAGCGATTAATCTTCCACCTGTCTATTTTTACGCACTTAAAACCGATAATAATCGATGTTTTGTCGGTATTCATGATGCCCCTTTCGCGGGCAAGCCCGCTCCCACAGATTTCGTGTCGTACGCGAACCCTGCGTATGACGCGGACCTGTGGGAGCGTGGCTTGCCCGCGAAGGCGATCTCAAGCCTTACAACCCTTCATCCAACACCTTCGCCAGCATGTCGACAAAGAAATCCACACTCCGGCGCGAGGTCACCATCGGCGGTTTGATCTTGAGCACGTTCAGATAATCCCCCGTCGGCTGCATGAAAATCCCCAACTCGCGCAACCGGTCACACAGCGCCGTGGTTTCCTCGGTCGCCGGCTCCAGGGTTTCACGGTCGCGAATCAATTCGACCCCCAGATAGAAGCCGGAACCATGCACCGCGCCCACCAACGGATGAATATCGATCAGCGCTTCAAGCCGCTCCTTGAAATACCCACCCACCACCTGAGCGTTTTCCCAGAGCTTTTCTTCCTCCATCACATCCAGCACCGCCATGCCGATCTGGCAACTGACAGGACTGCCACCCGCCGACGAGAAGAAGTAACCCTCGGCTTCCAGCGCTTCGGCGATTTCCCGACGGGTGATGACCGCACCCAACGGCTGGCCGTTGCCCATGCCCTTGGCCATGGTGATGATGTCCGGCACCACGCCCTGCTCTTCGAAGCCCCAGAAGAAGTGACCCATGCGCCCGTAGCCGACCTGCACTTCGTCAGCGATACACACACCGCCCTGCGCGCGAACCAGCGCATAAACCTGTTTCAGATAACCCGGTGGCAGCGAGATCCCGCCGGCATTGCCGTACACCGGCTCGCAGATGAAACCGGCCAACTGGCGTTTCTGCTCAGCGATTTTCGCCAGGTTGTGTTCGACGCTGCGCACGTAGTCCGGCGCGCTGCCCGGGCCACGGAATTCGCCGCGATAGGTATTCGGCGCGATCACCGGATGCACCCAATCCGGGCGGCTGCTCAAGGCTTTCGGGTTATCGGCAATCGAGGTCGAGACCGCGTCCGCGCCCACCGTCCAGCCGTGATAAGCCTCCAGCACGCTGAGCATGTCGCGACCGCCGCTGTAGGCCCATGCCAGGCGGATCGCCAAGTCATTGGCCTCGCTGCCGCTGTTGACCAGAAACACCCGGTCCATGCCTTCCGGCGACAACTTCAGCAAGCGTTCGGAAAACTCGGCCACCGCGGCGTAGTTGAAGCGCGAGTTGGTATTGAGCAACGACCACTGGCGGCTGGCCACCGCCGCCATGCGCGGATGCCCGTGACCAAGCACTGCGACATTGTTGAGCATGTCGAGGTAGGAGCGGCCCTGCATGTCGATCAGGTGATTGCGCCAGCCGCGCTCGATGCGTGGCGGATCGACGTAATAGTGCTTCTGCGTGCGCGCGAAACTGGCATCGCGGCGCGCCAGCAACGTCTGCGAATCGAGCTCCTCTTCGGCGTCACAAGCCAGCCCCAGCAACGCCGCCGGTGAAGGACACAACGCTTGCCAGGCCGCAGCGCGAGACGGCGTGCAAAACAAAGGCGCATCGAACGAAGTGCCTCGGCACAACTGCACAATCAACGGCCCGCTGACCGCCCCCAGCACCTGACCTTTGACCAGCGCCGCGCCGGTGTGCAGCGACGGCGTCATGCCCCACAACCGCACGCTCAGTTGCGGGCCGTCCAGTTGCAGCACACCCGCCGCCGGCTGATGCACCACGCCGGCAAACGGCGACTCGACCGCTGTGCCGTGCGGCACGCGCAACTCCACGTGCAACGGGCAAGTGTCGGGTTCGCCTGAGCTATCTGGACGAGTACGGGACAGCCGGTATTGACCGTAACGACTGGCCGCCAATCCGTGAGCCGCTGCGGCCTCAGTCAGCAAACGCTGATCAATCCCCTCTTGCTCCCAGTTACCCGCCTCAAAATGCGGGCTCAGCACGCCCAGATCGATCAAGGCAAAATCACGCCCCACCAGGCTCGGCAGCAACGGCGCGAAACCTTCGCTGCCAATGCTCGGCAGCGTCTGGCCGACCGACGTCAGGATCGCCGCTTCCATCAATTCCAGCGGCAGCGACGTGGCCACGCGGAAAATCTCCCACTCGTGGGTCAGGTTGTCGCGGCTGTAATCATTGCCCGGATCGATGCTGACTTGCTGTTCGCCACTGAGCACCAGCACCGCCGCGCGCGCGACGATCATCGGCCACAGCGCCAGCAGTTCTTCATGGGTTAGCGGATTGATGGCGTGATAAGCCTGGACCGCCGGCAAGATATAAAAAGGGTCGCCATCGGCGTGATGCAGCAAGGCCGCGCAGGTGACCGACAGATCGGTAATGCGCCAGGTACGGATCAGGTCGCCGAAATCGATCACGCCCTGCAACTGCCATTGGCGTTGCGAGTCGCGCTGCCAGACCACGTTGTCGTCCGTGATGTCCATGTGAATTGCCTGCACCGGCAGCTTGTCCACCAGCGGCTGCAAATGGCGCTCGGCCCGCTCCGCCGCCTCGGCGATCAATTTGCGTTGCGCATCATCCTTGATCACCGGCAGCAAATGGCCAATCAGCGCGCTGGCGTGGCGGGCGTCCCACTGCAGCGTGCGCTCAAGGCCCGGATGCTCGAAAGCGGCCAACGCCAGGTCCATTTCGCCGCAGAGCCGACCGAAACCAGCCACCACCGAACCGGGCAAATGATCGAGGTGCGTCAGCGACTGGCCTTCGATGTAATCGAGCAAGCGCACATGTACGGCCTGACCACCGACTTCCAGCGTGAGCAGGTCTGCACCGCTCAGGGAGGGAATCACTCGCGGCACTTGCACGCCGGAGTGTTCACCCAACTGCTTGAGCCCGGCATGCTGGGCTTGCAGCTCCAGCGCCGAATAGTCGCCACGGCAGATTTTCAGGACGAAACGCCCCCGGCCGCTGTCGACCCGAAAGTTGAGGTCCTGCTGACTACCGAGAGCCTGCAACCTGCCGCTCAACCCGTAATGCCCCTCCAGCAGCTCTAGCGCTTGCTCCGCAGAGACTTGCGGGCTGGGCAAACTGGCGCGGTGAATCAACGTGGCGAGCGGCATACAACGACCCCTGAAATTTTATTAGGCGCTTATATCGCCACTGCATCGGTCGATAATCAACCCCCGACGGCGCGGCAAATGCCAAATACGACCGACAACCCTCTTGCACCGCCCTGCTCCTGCCGACAAGCTATGCTCATTCGCTTTATCGTCTTACAGAAAAAGGCTGGCCAACATGCGTATTCTCATCACCGGCGGTGCCGGTTTCATTGGCTCTGCCCTGATTCGCCACCTGATTCGGCACACTGAGCATGAAGTGCTCAACCTGGACAAACTGACCTACGCCGGCAATCTCGAGTCGCTGACCAGTATTGCCACCGACACCCGCTACGAGTTCGTCCAGGCCGATATCGTCGACCAGGCCGCCGTGAGCGCGGTACTGGCACGTTTCCAGCCGCACGCGATCATGCACCTGGCGGCGGAATCCCATGTCGACCGTTCCATCGACGGTCCATCGGATTTCATTCAGACCAATATCGTCGGCACCTACAGCCTGCTCGAGGCCACTCGCGCCTACTGGCACACCCTGGCTGAGCCGGAAAAAAGCGCCTTCCGCTTCCATCACATCTCCACCGATGAGGTCTACGGCGACCTGCACGGCGTTGATGATCTGTTCACCGAAACCACGCCTTACGCGCCGAGCTCGCCGTATTCCGCGAGCAAAGCGGCGTCCGACCATCTGGTGCGCGCCTGGCAACGCACCTACGGCCTGCCGGTGTTGCTGACCAATTGCTCGAACAACTACGGGCCGTTCCACTTCCCGGAAAAACTGATCCCGCTGGTGATCCTCAACGCCCTGGCCGGCAAGCATCTGCCTGTCTACGGTAACGGCCTGCAAGTGCGCGACTGGCTGTTCGTCGAAGATCACGCTCGGGCGCTGCTCAAAGTGGTCACCGAAGGTGTGGTTGGCGAGACCTACAACATCGGCGGTCACAACGAACAGAAGAACATCGACGTGGTGCGTGGCATCTGCGCGCTGCTCGAAGAGCTGGCGCCGAACAAGCCTGACGGTGTGGCGCACTTCGCCGACCTCATTACCTTCGTCCAGGACCGGCCGGGCCACGACCTGCGCTACGCCATCGACGCGAGCAAGATCGAGCGCGAACTGGGCTGGGTGCCCGAAGAAACCTTCGAAACCGGCCTGCGCAAAACCGTTCAGTGGTACCTCGATAACCTGGAGTGGTGCCGTCGCGTTCAGGACGGCAGCTATCAGGGCGAACGCCTGGGCGCCATCAATACCAAGGAGCTGCTCGCATGATGAAAGGTATCGTTTTGGCCGGCGGCTCCGGTACGCGTCTGCACCCGATCACGCTCGGCGTCTCCAAACAGCTGTTGCCGGTGTACGACAAACCGATGATCTACTACCCGATCTCGGTCCTGATGCTGGCCGGCATCAAAGACATTTTGCTGATTTCCACGCCACAGGATCTGCCGCAGTACCGCAACCTGCTGGGGGACGGCAGTCAGTTCGGCGTCAACTTCAGCTACGCCGAGCAGCCGTCGCCGGACGGTTTGGCCCAGGCGTTCCTGATTGGTGAAGAGTTCATTGGCGACGACCCGGTGTGCCTGATCCTCGGCGACAACATCTTCCATGGTCAGCACTTTGGCGACCAACTGAAAAACGCCGCCATACGCCCTTCCGGCGCCACCGTGTTCGGCTATTGGGTCAAGGATCCTGAGCGCTTCGGCGTGATTGATTTCGACAGCGAAGGCCGTGCCCTGTCGATCGAAGAGAAGCCGAAAAAACCGAAATCCAGTTATGCCGTGACCGGCCTGTATTTCTATGACAACGATGTGATCGAGATCGCCAAAGCGGTGAAGCCTTCGCCACGCGGAGAGCTGGAGATCACCGACGTTAACAATGCCTATCTGCAACGCGGTGATCTGCAGGTCGAACGCTTCGGCCGCGGTTTCGCCTGGCTCGACACCGGCACCCACGACAGCCTGCTCGAAGCCTCGCAGTACGTGCAGACCATCGAGCACCGCCAAGGCCTGAAAGTCGCCTGCCTCGAAGAAATCGCCTACGAAAATGGCTGGATCAACCGCGAACAGCTGCTGGAGCGCGCCAGCTATTTCGGCAAGACCGGCTATGGCCAGTACCTGTTCAAACTGGCCGGGGAAGAACAATGAATGTGATTGAAACCACTCTACCCGGCGTGCTGATCATCGAACCCAAGGTGTTCGGTGACGAGCGCGGTTTTTTCTACGAAAGCTTCAATGCCAAGGCGTTTGAGGAAGCGACAGGCCTGAACACGCAGTTTGTTCAGGACAATCATTCCCGCTCACAGAAAGGTGTGCTGCGCGGCCTGCACTATCAGCTGGAAAATACCCAGGGGAAACTGGTGCGGGTAACCGCCGGTGAGGTGCTCGACGTCGCGGTGGACATCCGTCGCAGCTCGCCGAATTTCGGTCAGTGGGAAGCCGTGCGCCTGTCCGCAGAAAACCATCGCCAACTCTGGGTGCCGGAAGGGTTTGCCCATGGGTTTGTGGTGCTCAGCGATTTTGCCGAATTTCTCTACAAGACCACTGACTATTACACGCCGTCCGCCGAGCGTTGCATTCGCTGGGACGATCCGACCCTGGCCATCGACTGGCAACTGGAGGAAGCGCCCAAGCTGTCGGCCAAGGATCAAAATGGCAAAAGCTTGAAAGAGGCTGATCTGTTTCCATGAGAATTCTTATCAGCGGTCAGCACGGTCAGGTTTCGCGTGAGTTGCAGCGCCGCTTGGGCGCTGTTGGCGAGTGGGTGGTATTGGGTCGCGATCAGCTCGATCTGGCTCAGCCGCAGCAAATTCGTCAGCAAGTGCAAAGAGTTCGCCCGGACCTGATCATCAACGCAGCCGCTCATACTGCGGTCGATCAAGCTGAAAGCGAGCCGGAACTGGCGTTTGCCATCAACGCGACCGGCCCGGGCATCCTGGCCGAAGAGGCGCTGGCGCTGGGAATCCCGCTGATTCACTACTCCACCGATTATGTGTTCGACGGCAGCAAAGCCGAGCCGTACAACGAAGCCGACGTGCCCAACCCGCTCGGCGTTTATGGCAACAGTAAGCTGGCCGGCGAGCAAGCGATTACCGCTGTACAAGGCCAGCATCTGATCCTGCGGACCAGTTGGGTTTATTCGACCCACGGCCGTAATTTCCTGCTGACCATGCAACGCCTGCTGCAAGAAAAGCCGCAAATGCGCATTGTCGCTGACCAGATCGGCGCGCCCACCTGGGCCGGCACCATCGCTGCCAGCACTGTCGCACTGATCGAACGCTGGCAAGCGGGACACGCCGGTGCCTGGGGCACTTATCACCTGACCGCTCAGGGTGAGACTTCCTGGTTCGGTTTCGCCCAGGCCATCGGCGAAGCGCTGCGGGAACAGGGCAAGCCTTGCGCCAACCTGCTGCCGATCCCTTCCAGCGACTATCCGACACCGGCCGCCCGGCCGCTGAACTCGCGCCTGGATTGCAGTCGCCTGCAACGCGAATGGGGCGTCAGTCAGCCTGACTGGCAAACCGCGCTGCGCGAGTGTCTTGCCGAGCAAGCCTAGGCATAATGCGCCTGTACCCACAGGCGCCCGATGCTCATGACTCCGACCCTCCCCCGCAGACCCCGCTGGCGCAGCCTCGCACTACTTGCGCTGTGCCTGGCGCCGTTGCTGTGGCCGCTGGAGCATCTGGCCGAGCGTTATTACCGCAGCGAACTGGCCGGGCAGAATCGTCAGACCCTCGACCTGTACGTCGCCAACCTGCTGGGCACGCTGCACCGCTATGAAGTACTGCCACAGATCCTCGGCGACCTGCCGGCCCTGCGCGCGGTGCTCGGGGCGCCGGACGACAGCGTCACCCAAGGCAATGCCAATCGCCTGCTGAAAAACATCAGCGCCCAGACCGGCGCCGAAGTCATGTACCTGATGGACACCACGGGCAAGACCCTCGCGGCGTCGAACTGGGACAAACACGACAGTTTCGTCGGCCGCAATTTTTCCTTCCGTCCGTATTTCAGCGAAGCCATGGCCGGGCGGCTCGGGCGCTTTTTCGGCTTAGGCACCACGTCAGCCAAACGTGGCTATTTCTTCGCCGCCGCCGTGCGCAACGGCGAAAAAATCATCGGCGTGCTGGTGGTCAAGGTCGACCTGGACCACACCGAAAGCCTGTGGGGCAAAACCCCGGAACAACTGCTGCTGACCGACCATAACGGCGTGGTCATCCTCACGTCGCGTCCTGAGTGGCGATTCCGCTCGACCCGGCCCTTGAGCGAAGAAGAACGCAAAGCGATCACCGCGATCCAACCGTACCCGACCCGCGATCCGAAACCGTTGAAGCTCAACCCCAACGCCTGGCTGACCCAAACCCAGCAGATCGCCGAAACCGGCTGGAACGTCAGTATTCTCGCCCCACGCACCCTGATCGACCGCCCGGTGCGCACCGTCGTCGCCATTGGCGGCGCGACGTTGCTGGTCTTGATGTTGCTGCTCGGCCTGATGATGCAGCGCCGCCGCCATTACCTCGAACGCATCGCCTTCGAAGCCAAGGCCCGGCGCGAACTGGAAGGCCGGGTCGCCGAGCGGACCAGCGACCTCGAAGGCCTCAACCGTCGACTGAAACAGGAAGTGCTGGAGCGCGAACACGCCCAGCAGGAACTGGTGCGCGCTCAGGACGATCTGGTGCAGGCCGGCAAGTTGTCAGCGCTGGGGACGATGTCGGCGAGCATCAGCCACGAATTGAATCAACCGCTCGCCGCCATTCGCAGCTACGCGGAAAACGCCGAAGTGCTGCTCGATCATCAGCGCACCGACGATGCCCGCGGCAACCTCAAGCTGATAAGTGAACTGACCGGGCGCATGGCGTCGATCATTGCTCATCTGCGCGCCTTCGCCCGGCGCGATCGCCATGCACCGGAAAGCGTCGCCCTGCAACCGGCGCTGGATGACGCGCTGGCGTTGCTGGCCAAGCGTCGGCGCAGCATGGAAGTCGAGCTGATCCGCGATTTGCCGGCGGCCACGTTATGGGTCGAGGCCGGGGAAACCCGTCTGCGTCAGGTGCTCGGCAACCTGTTGGCCAACGCCCTCGACGCGCTGACCGAAAAAGGCCCGCCGCGTAAACTCTGGTTGAGTGCCCAATCCACTGCGGACGGCGTCATTCTGTACATTCGCGACAACGGCCCCGGCTTTTGCATGGAAGCCCTTGGTCGCGCCAGCGAGCCCTTCTACACCACCAAGACCCGCACCCAGGGGCTTGGCCTGGGGCTGGCGATTTGCGAAACCCTGATGCGTGCCTTCGGTGGTGAACTGTCGTTCTCCAATCACAAGGAAGGCGGCGCTCTGATTACCCTGAAACTGCGCGCAGGCGCACCGGGCGTGAGCCTGCAACCGTCCGAGGACCGAAGTGCATGACCATCGATAACCGTGTCCAGGTCGTGCTGATCGACGACGATCCCCACCTGCGTCAGGCCTTGAGCCAGACGCTGGACCTGGCGGGCCTTAAAATTCTGCCACTGGCCGAAGCCAAAGGCCTGGCCGGGCAACTGGAGCGCGACTGGCCCGGCGTGGTGGTCAGCGACATCCGCATGCCGGGCATGGACGGCCTCGAACTGCTGACTGAACTGCATGCCCAGGACCCGGAGTTGCCGGTGCTGCTGATCACCGGCCACGGCGATGTGCCGCTGGCCGTGCAAGCGATGCGCGCCGGGGCCTATGACTTTCTGGAAAAACCTTTCGCCAGCGATGCCCTGCTCGACAGCGTGCGCCGCGCATTGGCCCTGCGCCGGCTGGTGCTGGATAACCGCAGCCTGCGCCTGGCCTTGAGCGATCGCAATGAACTAAGCACCCGACTGGTCGGGCAATCGGCGCCGATGCTGCGCTTGCGCGAGCAAATTGGCGCGTTGGCGGCGACCAAGGCCGACGTGCTGATCCTCGGCGAAACCGGTGCTGGCAAAGAAGTCGTGGCCAGGGCGCTGCACGATTTGTCGAGCCGGCGCAGCGGCCCGTTCGTGGCGATCAACGCCGGGGCGTTGGCTGAGTCTGTGGTCGAAAGCGAGTTGTTCGGTCACGAGCCGGGCGCGTTCACCGGCGCGCAAAAGCGCCGTATCGGCAAGTTCGAATTCGCCAACGGCGGCACGCTGTTCCTCGACGAAATCGAAAGCATGAGCCTGGACGTGCAGGTGAAACTGCTGCGCTTGCTGCAGGAGCGCGTGGTCGAGCGGCTGGGCGGCAATCAGCTGATCCCGCTGGACATCCGCATCATCGCCGCGACCAAGGAAGACCTGCGCCAGTCCGCCGATCAAGGGCGGTTCCGTGCCGACTTGTATTACCGCCTGAACGTCGCGCCGCTGCGTATTCCACCGCTGCGTGAGCGCGGAGAAGATGCGCTGATGCTGTTCCAGTATTTCGCCGACGAAGCCAGCGCCCGCCATGGCTTGCCGCCCCATGAACTGCAACCGGGGCAGCGCGCTCTGCTGCTGCGCCACACCTGGCCGGGCAACGTGCGGGAACTGCAAAACGCCGCCGAACGCTTTGCCTTGGGTCTGGAACTGGCGCTGGACAACAACACCCCGGAGGGCGCTGCCGGCATGACGGTCGAAGTGGTCAGCGGCGGTCTGAGCGAGCAGGTGGAAAATTTCGAGAAATCGTTGATTGCCGCGGAACTGGCACGCTCTCACAGCTCGGTGCGCAGCCTCGCCGAAGCCCTCGGCATTCCGCGCAAGACCCTGCACGACAAACTGCGCAAGCATGGCCTGAACTTCGCCGACGGTGGCGCCAGCAGTCACACCGACGAACTCGATTGAGCTACCGTCCCCTCATTATCTTCAAACAAGAGACCCGTCCATGAGCCGCGACAGTCGTCACCTGGAATCAGTCCTCCATCACGATATTCCGTTGACCCGGGACATGGGCCTAAAAGTGCTCGACTGGCACGACCAGCAACTGCGCCTGCACATGCCGCTCGAGGCCAACGTCAATCACAAAAGCACCATGTTCGGCGGCAGCCTGTATTGCGGCGCGGTGCTGGCCGGGTGGGGCTGGCTGCATTTGCGCTTGCATGAAGAAGGGATTGAAGGCGGGCACATCGTGATTCACGAAGGGCACATCACTTATCCGCTGCCGGTGACCATGGACGCGATTGCGATTTGTCAGGCACCGAGTGCGACGGTGTGGAAGAAGTTTCTGGCGACGTATCAGCGATACGGGCGGGCGCGTTTGACGCTGCATTCGCGGATCGTCAATGCCGATAGCGATGACGATGCGGTGAGGTTTACCGGGCAGTACGTCCTGCACCGGTAAGCACACAAGACCTGTGGCGAGGGAGCTTGCTCCCGCTCGCTGCGCAGCGCAGCAGTGACTGATCGTTCCCACGCTCCGCGTGGGAACGATCTTGCAATCTTAGAGGCGGGCGAGTTCCAGCAGTTTTTCGCGCCAGGCGGCCTTTGCCGGCAGCGCCAAAAAGAACTCATTCAACAACGATTCCCGCGCCGGATAACAAAACGGCTTCCCGCTCAAATCCAGCACCTCACCGCCCGCGCCTTCCAGCACACCTTGCGCTGCCGCTGTGTCCCACTGCGAAGTCGGCGCCAATCGCGGATAACAATCCGCCGCGCCTTCCGCCAACAGACAGAATTTCAGCGAACTGCCGATATTCGCCAGTTTCAACTCGCCCAGACTGGCGCTCAACCCGGCCAGCAAGCGTTCCTGCTCAGAACTCGAATGCCGACGACTGGCAACGACGGTAAAGGCTTCACCCGGAGCCGGCACCTCGCGAACCTGAATCGGCAACGCCTCGGCACCTTTGTCGCCACGCCACGCGCCCAGACCGGCACCACCGACATAAAAGCGGCCGCTGGTCGGCATCGACACCACGCCAAACACCACCCGGCCCTGTTCGATCAGCGCGATGTTGACGGTGAACTCTTCGCTGCCGGAAATGAACTCCTTGGTCCCGTCCAACGGGTCCACCAGCCACCAGCGCTGCCACCCGGCGCGCACGCTCTGGGGAATGTTGGCGTCTTCTTCGGACAGCACCGGAATGCTCGGATCCAGCGCCGTCAGCCCGTCCAGAATCAGATGATGAGCGGCCAAGTCAGCGGCGGTGACCGGAGAATCGTCAGCCTTCGCCGTCACCGCAGTCCCTGTGCGCCAGAACGGCAAAATCGCTTCGCCAGCCTTCAACGCCAGTTCAACCACCGGCGCCATCAACGGATGCGGGAAATTCATGGCAGAAACACCCCGCGCTGCGTCAGCAGATCACGGGCCAGGTACAGCGCCGCCAAGGCACGGCCCTCCGTGAATCGCGGGTTCTGCGCCAAGGCCGACAGCTCGCGCAAGTTGATCTTGTCCACACCCATCGGCTCGGGCTCGTCGCCCTCCAGGCGTTCTTCGTACAGATCGGTGGCCAGCACCACCTGGATTTTCTGGCTCATGTAACCGGGGGACAACGACAACTCGGTCAGATGCTCCAGCTGCCGAGCACCATACCCGGCCTCTTCCTTGAGCTCGCGCTCGGCCGCCGCCAGCACGTCCTCGCCCGGCTCGACCAAACCTTTGGGCAACGACAACTCATAGGCATCGGTGCCGCCACAATACTCTTCGACCAGCACGGCATGATCCGCATCGAGCATCGCCACGATCATCACCGCGCCATACCCGGCGCCTTTGCCGACCAAACGCTCGTAGGTGCGCTCCACGCCATTGGAAAAGCGCAGCTTCAGCTCCTCGACGCAGAACAAACGGCTGGTGGCGACGATCTCGCGGGCGAGTACGGTGGGTTTCTGGCGCATAAGCGGCTCCTGGGCGATAGCGGGTTACTATACCCGGCCTATCCTGATTGTTGACCTCGGATATCTTTATTACCGCTGGAGAAGTTTTTTATGTCCCTGCTGCCCTGGCGCGACATCGACACCGTTTTGCTGGATATGGACGGCACGCTGCTGGACCTGCACTACGACAACCATTTCTGGATGGAACACCTGCCCCAGCGTTACGCCGAGTTGCACGGGGTCAGCCGGGCCATGGCCGAGATGGAGTTGCAGCCGCTGTTCGAACGCAACGCCGGTCAGTTGCAGTGGTATTGCCTGGATTTCTGGAGCGCCGAGCTAAAGCTGCCGGTGCGTGAGCTGAAACTGGAAACCGCCCACCTGATCGCCCTGCGCCCGGATGCGGACACGTTTCTGGCGGCAATCAAACAGGCGGGCAAACGCGTGGTGATGATCACCAATGCGCACCGTGATTCGCTGTCATTGAAGCTGGAACGGATTGAACTGGCGCCGTACTTCGAGCGGTTGATCAGCTCGCATGACTACGGGTTTCCCAAGGAAAATCCGCAGTTCTGGGAGGCGTTGCAGGCCGACATCGGTTTCGACCCGGCGCGCAGCCTGTTTATCGACGATACGTTGCCGATCCTGCGCAGTGCGCGCAGTTTTGGCGTGGCGCACCTGTTGGCGGTGAGTGAGCCGGACAGTCGCAAAGGGCCCAAGGACACGGCGGAGTTTGCGGCGGTTGGGGATTATCGGGAGCTTATTGCAGGGCTTTAGACCGAGTCGCCTGCATCGCGGGCAAGCCTCGCTCCTACAGAATTTGTGTCGTTCACGATGCATGCGTACGACACAAATCCTGTAGGAGCGAGGCTTGCCCGCGAAAGCCATCACTCGGTCTTGAGGGTTACTCAGGAATCCGCAACGACTGCCCTGGATAGATCTTGTCCGGGTGTTTGAGCTGCGGTTTATTGGCCTCGAAGATCTTTTGATATTTGTTGGCATCGCCATACACACGCTTGGAAATCGCGCTAAGCGTGTCGCCTTTCTCGACCGTGACGAATTTGGCCGGCGTAGCCACCGGTCCAGTCACCGTGATCTGATCATCCACACCGCTGATACCGGCCACGTTACCCAGCGCAAGAAGGATCTTTTCCTTCTCTTCCTGGCTGGCGGCTTCGCCGGTAGCGATGATTTTTTCTCCCTCGACTTTCACCTGGATCTTGGAAGTGTCTATCCCGGTCAGGGCGTCCTTGACGTGCTTGGTCAACGCCTCGCTGTTGGCTTCGGCCTTGTCCGGCGTCAGCGCATCGAGAATTTTTTCACCGGCTTCTTTTAGAAAACTGAAAAGGCTCATCGTTTGCTCTCCTTGGGGTTTTAGGTTCCAGACGCAAAAGACTAGACCAAGCTTGATACCCCCGGTTCCAACCCGACCAATGACGTTGATCTGGCACAAGCGCTAGAATCCCGACCTTCACCGCGCCCTGGAGCGAAGATGGACATCAAGCAGCTGAAATTCCTCATCGCCCTCGACGAAACCCGCCACTTCGGCCAGGCGGCGGCGCGCTGCCATATCACCCAGCCGACCTTGTCCATGCGCCTGCGCAGCCTCGAAGAAGAACTCGACCTGCCGCTGGTAAATCGTGGCCAGCGCTTCGAAGGGTTCACCGCGCCGGGCGAGCGCGTGCTGGCGTGGGCGCGCACGGTGCTGGCGGCCTACGACGGCTTGCAGGCCGAGGCCGCCGCCTGTCGCGGCAATCTGGTCGGTACGCTGCGGTTGGGCGTGGTGCCGCTGTCGAGTTTCGATCCGCTGCCGTTGATGCAACGCCTGCATGCCGAACACCCGAACCTGCGCTTTGAACTCTCGGCCCTGAGTTCCGAACAAATCCTCGAACAACTGGCGAACAATCGCCTGGACCTTGGCGTGTCGTACCTGGAGCGTCTGGACAACGAGCGTTTCGACTCCCTGGCCTTCAGCGAAACCCGCATGGGCCTGCTCTACGATCAGCGCTTCTTCAGCTTCGGCGAGGCACCGCTGAGTTGGGAGTCCTTGATCGAGTTGCCTCTGGGCATGCTTACCAGCGGCATGCACTTTCGCCAGTCCATTGACCACAACTTCCACAGCCGTGGCCTGACACCCCAGCCGCTTCTGCAAACCGACGCCGTCCACCAATTGTTACAAGCGGTGCACGGCGGCCTCTGCTGCGCGGTGATGCCGCTGGACGGCGGCCTGGAAAACCTGACTGACCATTTGCGCCTGCAACCCATCGAAAACGCTCAGACCCTTGCCCGGCTGGGGCTGATCATGCGTCGAAGCGCCCCACGCTCGGCGCTGGCCGAAGCCTGTTTTGCGATCTATCAGAAATCGCTGACAGCCTCTTGATCGACGTCATCTATCGGCAGATCAGTAATAGCGATTAGACGCGACATGTTGACGCGCCTAGGCTTAAACCTGACTAAACCGTCGGTGATGCCCATGAAAGCCAAGCGCCCTGCCTGCGCGGCGCCAGCCTTTGAAGCGCCCGCGCCCGCCGCCAGCCAGACCTACGATTACAGCGACCTTCAATACACCGAATCGGCCAGCACCGCGCTCGCCGAGGAAGTCGCGCTGGCGATCGCTTATAACGGCATCAGCCAGGCGGTGATGTTGGTTACGCCGACGGATCTTGAAGACTTCATCGTCGGTTTCAGCCTCGGCAGCGGCATCATCGAAGATGCGTCCGACATCTATGACCTTCAACTCAGTGGCACCGGGTCGGCGCAATACGCGCAAGTGACCATCGCCAACCGCGCGTTCTGGAACCTCAAGCAGCAGCGTCGGCAAATGGCTGGCACCAGCGGCTGCGGGCTCTGCGGTGTGGAGGCAGTTGAACAGGCATTGCCGGACCTAAAAGTGTTGCCCGGAGCCCCCCTGCCACCTGTCGAATGGCTGGACGGTTTGCGCCAGCGCATCGGGGCCTTCCAGCCTCTTGGCCAGCACTCCGGCGCGGTGCATGCGGCGGTGTTCATGAAC
Source organism: Pseudomonas sp. NPDC099000 (assembly GCF_044759925.1). Taxonomy (NCBI): domain Bacteria; kingdom Pseudomonadati; phylum Pseudomonadota; class Gammaproteobacteria; order Pseudomonadales; family Pseudomonadaceae; genus Pseudomonas; species Pseudomonas sp. NPDC099000. The sequence continues at coordinate 49,763 of NZ_JBIWAF010000016.1, read as the reverse complement.
GGTCAGGGCGAGTTGCTGCTGGGCCGCGAAGACATCGGCCGGCACAACGCCCTCGACAAACTGATTGGCGGGCTCATCCGTCAGAAGATCCCGACCGAAGGCGGCCTGGCGATTGTCACCAGCCGTTGCAGCCTCGAATTGATTCAGAAAGTGTTGCGCGCAGGCATCCAGACCCTGGTCAGCCTGTCGTCGCCCACCGGCCTTGCCGTGCAATGGGCCCGTCGCCACAACCTCAATCTCATCCATCTGCCCCAGAAAAATGCACCGCGGGTCTACAGCCCGGCATTGGAGAATCAAGCGTGAGTCAACATCGTCAAGCCGACCAGAAACCCGTCCCTCGCTACAAGCCCTACAAAGGCCCGGCCGGTGGATGGGGCGCACTGGCCAGCGTTGCCCGGGCCTGGTTGACCAGTGACAACGCGCTGAAAAACCTGCGCATAATGCTCAAAACCAACAAGAACGGCGGGTTCGATTGCCCCGGTTGCGCCTGGGGCGATTCCAACGAAGCCGGCATGGTGGCGTTCTGCGAGAACGGCGCCAAAGCGGTGAACTGGGAAGCGACCAAACGGCGTGTTGACGGTACTTTCTTTGCTAAACACAGCGTCAGTTCGTTGCTCGAACAAAGTGACTATTGGCTGGAATATCAGGGGCGTCTGACCGAGCCATTAAGCTATGACGCCGAAACTGATCGCTACAAGCCGATCAGCTGGGAAGCGGCGTTCGCCTTGATCGCCAAACATTTGCAGGGCCTGTCGAGCCCGAGTCAGGCCGAGTTCTACACCTCGGGTCGTGCCAGCAACGAAGCGGCGTACTTGTATCAGCTGTTCGTGCGCGCCTACGGCACCAACAATTTCCCCGACTGCTCGAACATGTGCCACGAGGCCAGTGGTGTGGCGTTGGCGCAAAGTGTCGGTGTCGGCAAAGGCACCGTGACCTTCGACGACTTCGAACACGCCGATGCGATTTTTGTCTGGGGCCAGAACCCGGGCACCAACCACCCGCGGATGCTCGAACCCCTGCGCGAAGCGGTTAAACGCGGCGCTCAAGTGGTGTGCGTCAACCCGCTGAAAGAGCGCGGCCTGGAACGCTTCCAGCACCCGCAACACCCGATCGAAATGCTCACCAATGGCGACAAGCCAACCAACACCGCCTACTTCCGCCCGGCGCTGGGCGGCGACATGGCGGTGCTGCGCGGCATGGCGAAATTCCTGCTGCATTGGGAACGCGAAGCGCAGCAGACCGGCAACCCTTCCGTGTTCGATCACGACTTCCTCAATGAACACAGCGCCAACGTGTTGGAATACCTGGGCGCCATTGATGACACGCCGTGGGCGCAGATCGTCGAGCAGTCCGGCCTGACTCTGGTGGACATCGAGCAGGCGGCGCGCATGTACGCCAAAGGCAAGAACGTCATCATGTGCTGGGCCATGGGCATCACCCAGCACCGCCACTCGGTGGCAACCATCCAGGAAATCGCCAACCTGATGCTGCTGCGCGGCAACATCGGCCGGCCGGGCGCCGGCCTGTGCCCGGTGCGCGGCCACAGTAACGTGCAGGGCGACCGCACGATGGGCATCAACGAACGTCCACCGGTGGCGTTCCTCGATTCTTTGGAGCGGCGCTTCCAGTTCAAGGTGCCGCGTGAAAACGGCCATAACGTGGTCGAGGCGATTCATGCCATGGCCGAAGGTCGCGCCAAAGTCTTTATCGGTCTGGGTGGCAACTTCGCCCAGGCGACCCCGGACAGCCCGCGCACCTTCCAGGCCTTGAGCAATTGCGACCTGACCGTGCAGATCAGCACCAAGCTCAACCGCAGCCATCTGGCCCACGGTAAAGACGCGCTGATCCTGCCGTGCCTGGGCCGTACCGACATCGATATCCAGGCCGAAGGCGCGCAAGCGGTGACCGTCGAAGATTCGTTCAGCATGGTCCACGCCTCCAACGGCCAGTTGCAGGCACTGTCTAATCAGATGCGCTCCGAGCCCTGGATCATCGCCGGCATCGCTGCCGCGACCCTGGGCAGCAAACCGGTGGACTGGAACTGGCTCGTGGCCGATTACAGCCGCATTCGCGATCTGATCGCCGATACCATTCCAGGCTTCCGCGACTTTAACGAGAAGATCAAGAATCCGGGCGGTTTCTACCTCGGCAACAGTGCTGGTGCGCGCAAGTGGAACACTCCGTCCGGGCGCGCCAATTTCCGCCCGAACGCGCTGCCCAAAGACCTGGTGCACGAACGCACCCGCGCCACCGGCGTGTTGCCGGACCTGATCATGCAGTCGATGCGTTCCCACGATCAGTACAACACCACGATTTACGGGCTGGATGACCGTTACCGTGGCGTGAAGGGTCAGCGGGATGTGTTGTTTGTGAACGAAGCGGACATCATTCGCCTGGGCTTCAAGCCTGGGCAGAAGGCTGACATCGTTTCGATCTGGGATGACGGGCGTGAGCGTCGGGTGAAGGGCTTTACCCTGCTGGCGTTTGATATTCCTGCAGGGCAGGCCGCTGCGTATTACCCGGAAGTGAATCCACTGGTGCCGCTGGAAAGCACCGGGGATGGCAGCCATACGCCGACGTCGAAGTTTGTGGCAATACGGCTGGAAATGGCGAGTGAGACCGGGTTGATTTTGGCCAAGTCGGCTTAACGGGACAGCAGCTCTGGCCTCTTCGCGGGCAAGCCTCGCTCCCACAGGTCTGTGTCGTATGCATTTTTTGTACATGACACGGATCCTGTAGGAGCGAGGCTTGCCCGCGAAGGCGTCCGACATGAGAACACCTGATCAAGACCCTGCGGCAACTTTCCAATCGCCCACAAAAAAGGCCGTTTTTTCACAAAAACGGCCTGTCCGAAGTAGCTAAAGACCGGCGAAAAACACTTAAGTTCCGCCCAAAAAACAGCAACTTATAGAAATGTGCTCAAGTCGTGTTACTCGTCGGATTTCGATTGTCACGACCATGACACAGCCTCAGGATCGCGCCGTCATCCCCTTGAGGTTCCTCTAATGAAGTTCTCCTCGATTCTCTTGTTGTCCCTTGGCCTGGTCAGTGGCTTCGCTTCTGCCGGAGGCACCACCGAAGCAGGTGTGGGCGGCGCATTGGGCGGGGTTCTTGGCTCGGTCGTCGGTCAATCGTTAGGCGGCAATACTGGTTCCACCATTGGCGCGGCCCTGGGCGGCGCGGGTGGTAGCGCAGTTGGCGCAGACAAACGCAGCCGTGGCGAAGCCGCCATTGGCGGTGCGTTGGGCGCAGCAGGCGGTAACGTGGTCGGCCGCAGCATGGGCGGCACCACCGGCAGCCTGATCGGCTCCGCAGCAGGCGGCGGCGCCGGTGGCGCGCTGGGTAACTACATGGGCAACAAGAGCGATGAGGACGATGATCGTCGCTCCTATCGCGGCGGCCGTGATGATCGTCGTTACTACCGTGATGGCCATCCGGGCCGTGGTCATGCCTATGGTCACCGCAAACATCACAAGCACAATCGTCATCATTGAGGCTTGAACGGCTTCGCTGACAGCTAGATAAAAAATCGCAGCCCAAGGGCTGCGATTTTTTTGTCCGTCATATCACCAAGCGTTCCAATGCACCGCGCAACCCGGCAGGAATCGCCACCGGCTGATTCGACGCCCGATCCACAAAGACATGCACGAATCGCCCCGCCGCGCAGGCCTCTTCTTCCCCGGCCTTGAACACCGCCAGCTCGTATTGCACCGAGCTGTTGCCCAACTTGCCCACCCGCAGACCGATCTCGATCCGGTCCGGAAAGGCGATGGAGGCGAAGTAATCGCAAGACGAACTCACCACAAAACCCACCACCTCGCCGTCATGTATATCCAGTCCACCGATTTCGATCAGGTAGGTGTTCACCGCCGTGTCGAAAAAGCTGTAGTAGGTGACGTTGTTGACGTGACCGTAGGCGTCGTTGTCGTGCCAACGGGTGGTGATGGGCTGGAAGTGCGGGTAGTCGGTGCGTTGATTCATGGGTTCTCGCTTAAAGGATCGTTCCCACGCTCTGCGTGGGAATGCAGCCCGGGACGCTCCGCGTCCCAACAGCGGACGCAGAGCGTCCATGGAGGCGTTCCCACGCAGAGCGTGGGAACGATCAGTGCAGCGCAGTCTACCGATCCGCAAACCCTTTACCCATCGCCTCCAACTCGCCAATCAACCGCGCCGGTTTCCAGTGATCGCCTTGGCGGGTCTCCAGTGCCATCAAGCGCTGATGAATATCCGCCAGCCCTTGCTGATCTGCCCACGCCATCGGTCCGCCCTTGTTCGCCGGGAAACCGTAACCGTTGAGGTACACCAGATCGATGTCGTGCGCAGAGCCCGCAATACCTTCCTGAAGGATCTTCGCCCCTTCATTGACCAGCGCCAGCAGACAGCGCTCGAGAATTTCCTCAGGGCTTATCTCCCGACGCTGGAAGCCCAACCCTTCGCTGACCTGCAACACCAGCGCATCGACTTCCGGGTCGTGCTCGGCCTGTCGACTGCCCGGTTCATAGTGGTAATACCCGTTGCCACTCTTCTGACCAAAACGCCCCAGTTCGCACAGACGGTTATCCACCTGAACCTCAGGCGCATCCTGCCCTGCGCCAGCCAATTCCCGGGCCCGCCATCCCAGGTCGACGCCAACCACGTCGTACATGCGGAACGGCCCCATGGCAAAACCGAAACCTTGCAAAGCGGCATCCACCTGATAGGGATAAGCGCCCTCAAGCAGCATCTTGCGCGCTTCGAGCACGTAGGTATTGAGCATGCGGTTGCCGATGAAACCATTGCAGTTGCCCGCCACCACACTGACCTTACCCATGCGCTTGCCCAGCTCCAGCGCCGCACTCAGTACTGCGGGCGAAGTCTGCGCACCGCGAACGATTTCCAGCAATTTCATAATGTGCGCCGGGCTGAAGAAGTGCAGCCCCAGGACCTGAGCCGGACGGCGAGTTGCCGCGGCGATGGCGTCGATATCCAGCGCCGACGTGTTGCTGGCCAGAATGGCTTCGGGTTTGAGCAGTCCGTCCAGTTCGCGGAAAATCTTTTGCTTGAGCTCAAGATTTTCGTAAACCGCTTCGATCACCAGATCAACCTCGCGGATCGCCGCATAATCAGCCGCCGCCGTGACCCGTGCGATGCGCGCATCCGCCTCGGCCTGATCGATGCGGCCTTGTCGCACATTGTGCGCATAGGTGTCCGCCACAGCGGCCAGCGCCTGTTCCAGCATCTGCGGATTGTTATCGACCCACTGCACCGCAACGCCGGCGTTGGCCAGGCACATGACAATGCCACGGCCCATGGTGCCCGCACCGATCACGGCGGCGCGCTGAATGTTGAACGGTGTCTGGCTCATGTTTGTTCTCTTGTTGGCGATCCAAAGACAGCCCTCACCATAGTCAGCCGCCGGGTATTTTTGAAATTTATTCCTGTGATGAGGGACATTCAGCGGATGGATCTACGCCGGCAAGTGCGCCTCGGCCCATCCCCGGACCTCGGCATACGGATAATTTTCCAGCGCCGCAAATCCCGAAATCGAACGCGCCTTGAGCTTGGTAAACAGCGGCACGCTGATCCCGCATAAAAACCGCGTTACCCGTTCGGCCGACGGTACGTTGCCGGTGTGCTGTTCATGCCTGTGGATAAAATCACCGCACAGCGCTTCAAAGTTTTTATCCACAAGCGCCGGCAGTTCCGGCGGCGATGGCAGCCGCGCCACGTGCCCATGACACACCGAACAATGCCCGCACTGACGAGGCGCGTTTTCATCGCCGAAGTACTCGGCCAGGCGATAGCCCAGGCAATGATCGGTGGCGAACAGATCCAGCATCGCGTGAATCCGAGCGATCTCGGTACGTTCATGCTGGGTGAAACAGGCGTGCAATTCGGCGCTCAGTGCCTGACTGTCGACATTCGTTTGCAGCAGGCTGTAGACCTCGGTCATTTGCTTGCTTTCGAGCTCGACCCAGCCTTTCTCCTGGAAATAATCCAGCGCCTTGACCACCCGGTTACGCTCGGCTTGATGCTGTTCATAGAGTGCGTCGAAATTCACCGTGGCCCATGTCCGCGCGCGACTGGAGGTCTGGATGATGGCCGCGACAAAGTCTTTGCGCTCACCCTCGAAACGGGCCAGCAAGGCTTCCGGCTCTTGCAAATACTTGAAGCGGTATTCGGCGTAATAGGCGTAACGCGGGGCAATCAAACCACGCAGTTCGAGCTGCACCAGCAAGGTCTTGAGCGGCAACTGGCGAATGTTGCTCTGGTCCGACAAGGGTCCCAACAGAAACTCCCACTGCCCCTCAGGCGCAGCAGCTTGCATCTCATCGAGCACACAGCGAATGCCTTCCAGTTCTGGCGTGTCGCCGTATACGAAGTTTTCCAGCACGTTGAGGCTGTCGCGGTTCGCCAACACCAGGCAGTCGGATGGGTGGCCGTCACGCCCGGCGCGGCCGATTTCCTGGCTGTAGTTTTCGATGGATTTGGGCAGGTCGAAATGCACGACGTTGCGGATGTCGCTCTTGTCGATGCCCATGCCGAAGGCGATGGTGGCGACGATGCAATTCGACTGCCCGCCCATGAAGCGTTTCTGGATGGCTTCGCGTCGTTCGTGGGGCAAACCAGCATGATAGGCCTCGGCCTGAATGCCGTTGCGTCCCAGGTGTTCGGCGATGTGCTCGGCGGTTTTTTGCAGGGTGACGTAAACGATGCTCGGCTGGCCAGGACGTTCGCTCATCCATTCGACGAGTCGTCGGCGTTTGTCCGGACCACGTACCGGCTCGACCAGCAGATTCAGGTTTGGCCTGTAGAAACCGGTGGTCACGACGTCTTCGGGAGCGATGGCGAACTTCGCCTCCATGTCCGCGATCACTTTGGGCGTCGCAGTGGCGGTCAGCAGCAGCGCCTGCGGAATGTTGAACTGGCGCTGGTAGTCGGGAAGCTTGAGGTAGTCGGGGCGGAAATTGTGGCCCCACTCCGAGATGCAGTGAGCCTCGTCCACCACCAACAACGAGATCGGCACCTGCTGCAGGAAATTGCGGAAGCGTTCGTTCTTCAGGCGCTCCACAGAGATCATCAAAATCTTCAGCTCGCCGGACTTGGCCCGGGCCATCACATCACTTGCGTCGTCACGACTCTGGGCCGAATCGATGCTGCCCGCTGCAATGCCATGGCGTTGAAGGAACGCCAACTGATCCTGCATCAATGCCAGCAGTGGCGAGACCACCAGCGTCAGGTGTGGCAACAACAGGGCCGGCAATTGATAACACAGGGACTTGCCCGAGCCGGTGGGGAAAATCGCCGCCGCCGAGCGCCCGGCCAACACCGCGCTGACCGCCGCCTCCTGGCCGGGCCGAAACTGTGGATAACCGAAAACCTGTTCCAGGGTGTTGTGCATAAGCTGTCACTCCGTTGACCGCTGCGAAGCCCAAAGCCTAGCCGGCAAACGCAGCGAGTCGAGAAAAGGTCGGGGGCCAAAACGATACGGGATGATACAGCGGATGCATCAAGGACATGGTCAGGCTTGAGGGGATTGAGCGGCGGGCAGATTGCTTTCGCGAGCAAGCTCGCTCCCACAGGGGAAAGCATTTCAAACTGTGGAAACAAGCCCGCTCGCGAAGGGGCCAGCAAAGCCACCACAAACACTTGGACAAACTCAGGGCACCAACACCGCCACACGCAACTGCTCATTCAGCGCCTGCTCATGAAAGGTTTGGCTCTTACTCGCCCAAACCGCATGGGCCGGGCTGATTTCCCCCGTGAAAGCCGCCGCCAACTGACGCAAATCAGCGACGCTTCGCACGCGGGGGCAGAAGGGTTCGCCGTCGCAGTTCTGACTGGCGCCGCGGTAGGTGGTCAGTAACCGATCCCACAACCCGTCACGTACCTGCCTGACCGACTTGAGCTTTACATCCTGCACGCCCAGTCGCTGTTTCAGACTTTGTTCGTCCAGCATTTCGCTGGCCAGCAGTGCCTTGCCAAACATCAACACCTCGGCACGGGACGCGGTGTCCACGTTCGCCTGGCTGGTCAGCGCATCCGGCCAACCGGTGCGATCCATATTGGCGAGGACCAACGAGTTACCCGTGTCAGCTGCGCCCGCCAAACGACAAACACCCGCCCACAACAACAAAATCGAGGCCATACGTAGCCATTGCATACTTAATTCCCTTTAAGCGTTGGACAGACGTTTTTTAACGTCCTACAGATTCTGGCGCGCACGATACAGAGGATTGGTGCGTTGCGCCTGACAAACCCGTAGGAAATTCGACCTCTAGGGGAATTGCTGAAAAAAGCCTCGGGGTACACGTAGGCAAAAGGCCACAACGCAGGTAAATCCCCTACAAACACTGTCCATTTGCGCTGTATTGCGACGCCTGTATCCGCGCCTCTATAGTTTGCCGCGCCCCGGAATACAGGACTGACCTCATGCAAGACCGCTATCGCCCGCTCAAAACCAGCTACAGCGAAACGCCCGTGTTGGTCATTGATACCGCCGCCAGCACCCGCGCCGTCCTCGACGCCGCTCAACAACGCCTGAGTGCCGCCAGCGACCTGCTCGAAACACTTTATTGCCTGTGCTTCAAACAAGCTGATGTGAAAGACATACCCCATATAGTGAATGCACTTTACTTATTAACCCAGGATGGCTGCGAACTTCTTGAAGTTGCAAGACAACGAATAGAACTTTAAAAACACAAACATAGAAACAACTAACTTCTTCAACTTACAAACAACAAACACTAGTCTGCAAGCTCTTAAACCAATCAAGAGCACTACAATGACTACATTAACTATTTTCTTCTGCGGTACCGGCTCGACCAAATTCGACAACCAGAACCCGACTTACTGGAACGGCGAACTGGTCTCGACACTGGCTTCCCATCACGGTGGCCGCGAATTTGCCGAATGGATCGTGATTGACGGCCCCGGCACCAGCAACCTGCAAGCCGACGAACTGTTCACCAAATCCGGGGACTACGGACTGAGCGGCACGCTGTTCGGCAAAGGCTGGGAAGAGAACGTCAAACACGCCATCAACATCATCAAAGGCAAATGCGACTGGGAGCGTGAAAAACTGACCGAGGCTGAATACAACCGTCTCAAGGCTGCCGGGATCCCTATTGAAGATGTGATCGTCGAAGGTTCCTGGATGTGGCGCAAGTACAACTATGGCGACCGCAGCGTGACCCAGCAGAAGTTGCAGGAACAAATCATAAAAACATTCCGCAAGGACGGCATTATTCCAAACAAAGTCAACTTGGTAGGTTGGAGCCGTGGCGGCATTAGTTGCCATATGCTGGCCAATGCCATGTTCAAGGACAGCGCACTGAAAAACATCCAGGTGAACATTTTTGCCATTGATCCGGTACCGGGCATCGGTAACTTTCAGGAAGACAAAGTCAAACTGAATGCCAACGTAAAAGAATACGTTGGCTTCTACGCCCGAGACGAACGCTCCAAAGGCTTCAGCTGCGTCATTCCGCAAACGGCCACCGGCACCCGAACCCACATCTACCCGATGCCCGGCCGCCACGGCACGCTGGTTGGCAACGCCGCAGTCGATGGTGTCAGCGGCCCTAAAGCGCTGGCCGAACCCGGCCTGATCGTCCGCCACTTTGCCGAAGTGTGCCTGAAACGCTGGGGCGTTCCGCTGAACAAAACCTCCAACCTGACCCCGACCGACCTGCAAAACCACCACAACGCCATGGCCAGCGCGGCCGCGAAATACAAAGCGATGGAAAAGTGCTCCTACACCTTCTTCACCGAACTGGACCAGGGCGAGCGCTACGTTTCGCTGGGCAGCAACGGGGTCAAGTTTTCGGCTGTAAAAGGCACGATCTATGCGCCGGCGACCGGGTTGACTACTGGCCTGCTGGATGTGGGGGCTTATCAGCATATTGATTAAGTGATGGGGGTGGAGGTTCAGGCCAATCTTGATGATCCACGACCGAGCATTTCTGATAAGGACGCGATGAAGCCGATGGCGGAAAAAAGCGAGAAATTGCGTCGCGGAAAATTCCTATAGAAAGAGCCTAGCCAAGGTTCGGCCCGTTCCTACAAGCGGGGACTCTTTGTCGTCTATCGCTGCCTGGTGGCTCGTATCTATAGTCGTGACTGTCGCTGCTAATTCAGCGGCTCGGGCTTGGTCACCCGAATTAGATCTACGCACGCACCCGTTGTATGCTGCCGGCGCTTTTGCGTCAGCATGCTTTATGGCGGCTGTGTTTGGGACGTCTTCGGACGTGCCGGGTTTGCGTGTGATCTCACCGGTTGACCAACCCGAACACAGTCCGCCTCCCATCGCTTGGTCACGATGGTGGCGGTTCCTACTGATGCATTTGAGATCAAACGAAATGAACAAATTTAATACGTCCGCAAATGATCGTTACCTACCACTGCAAACCAACCTCACCGATTCCCCGCCCCTGATCATCGACACAGAGGCCAACCCCCAGGACATCCTCGAAGCCGCCCTCCAGCGCATCCGAGCATCCAGTGACCTTCTCAAAACCCTGCACTGCGTTTGCTTCAAACACGGCGACGTCGAAGACATCCCCCACATCACCCACGCGCTCTTCCTCTTAGCCCAGGACGGCTGCGACCTTCTCCAAGTCGCCCAACAACGCATGATGGGCTGGAAAGCACCAACCTGACACCCAGCGAAGATCGTTCCCACGCTCCGCGTGGGAATGCCTCCACGAACGCTCCGCGTTCGGCTCTTAGGGACGCAGAGCGTCCAGGGCTGCATTCCCACGCAGAGCGTGGAAACGATCAAGCCTTCAACGCCTGAGACAATCGTGATGTCTGAATTAACGTTCAAACACAAACAAGCGCACTACGAAAAGGTCCGCCGCTCTAATTACCTGGCCAGTCTGCATCTCGCTGGTTTCGACACATCACCGGCAGACCTCGACAAACCACTGCCTACGCGAGAAGAAGCGCTCACCAAATACCAACAAGACAAACCGCCGCAATCCGCTTCCGCCCTTCCCCACAAGCCTGACGACCAATAAGATCCACCCAAGCCCAACCGGACACCCCGCAATGAACCTCGCCCCAAACTTCCCCGACGACCACGCCATGCACCTGCTCATGCAGTTACTGCACGAAGAACTCGGACTGCCCGAACGCAAAACCATCAGCCTCACCACCTCGATCAACTTCGACCTGGGCTGCGACGGTGCCGATGCGCGAAAACTGATGGAAGCGCTGGAAGAACAGTTTGCGATCGACTTCATCGATTACGGCGCCTACCGGTACTTTCAGCCGGAAGGGTTTGATGTGCATCTCAAGCGTAGGGCGAAGGGTCGAGGCGACAAAGTCCCGCTGACCATTGGCATGCTCTACCAAGCGGTCAAATCGCAACGCTGGGATACACAGGAAATGGAAGGCCAATAAAGCAGGAGCTGCGACTGAACAGGCCCGCATAACTGCAATTATTCTGGCGCTATCACCTCAGAAGTGAAGGAATATTAGCTGCATGGCTAGAAAAACAGCGCCACTGCTTCCTCGTACCAAACGACTGCTTACCGAGTTCGGCGAACGCCTGAAACTGGCACGTTTGCGTCGAAGGTTGACCGCTAAAATGGTGGCAGAGCGGGCCGGCATGTCTGTCATGACATTGCGTTCACTGGAGTCGGGTGGTGCAGGGGTGACGATTGGGGCGTATCTGTCAGTGATGCAGGTATTGGGTCTTGAGCAAGACCTGAACAAGGTTGGCGAATCCGATGAAATGGGACGTCGATTACAGGACGCTCAGTTAAGTCGAGCCCCAAGCCAAAAGATCAAAAAAAACAGGCACGAACAAAGCACCACTACCGCCAAGGCAAGCAAACCATTCGGCTCTCAGACAGGTAGTGTTATTCGTGGGTCAGATTACAGCGGGTTTGACCCGGACGACTTCCCACTGAATACCCACGCTTTCTCCACTCTATTTACTGAAAAAAAGAAGCCTGAATCCAGCTCATAGCGAGGCATGTAGATTTGGGCGCGTGCGAGGCTTTAATACTGAGAACCCGCTCCCCTCGATTTCACCAGCTATCGCCACTTCCAACCCAAAAGGTTACGATGCGCTCCCCAAACACACCTATAAGGACATAGCGTGGACGTACTGATGGGTTTACTTGCCGCCCTACTCTGGGGCGGCACGGATTTTCTGGTGGGTTTGAACGCCCGCGCAGTCGGCGTCAAACGCGCGGTGTATTTCGGTCAGGCGCTGGGCTTCAGCATCATGAGCCTGTTGCTGATCGCTTTTCCTGCCTTCATTCTCAAGTCCATGTCGGCATCGCTCGATGTCTGGCTGATCGGCATTGTCGCCGCTGTGTTGACCGTGTCTGGAGCGCTGGCCTTGTCCAAGGCGTTCGCCCTCGGCAAAGCCTCTATCGTCGCGCCGCTGGTGACCTCTTACGGCGTGGTCACCACGCTGCTGTCCTGGGCGGGCGGTGAGCAGATCAGCCTGATCCAACTGCTGTGCATCGTGCTGTGCGTGATCGGGGTCATCCTCTCCAGTATCCACTCTGACTCGAAACTTCCACACACCACTCAGGCCAGCAGTTCGATTGCCTATGCACTGTTGGCGGCTGTTTTTTATGGCACCAGTTTCTGGCTGCAAGGACGCTTCGTGCTTCCGGTGCTTGGTCCGGTGACGATGCTTTGGCTCGCGTATCTGATCGGGTTGGTCGTGCTGGTGGTTATCGTGTTGAGGGTAAAGGATGGCCTGAAAATTCCACCCATGAAGAACTGCATGACGCTGACCGGTGCCAGTCTCATGAACCTTGGTGGATTCTCATCATTCGCTTGGGGCGCGGTGGCGGGGTCGGTATCGGTGGTGACAGTCATCAGCACGTTATCCGGAGGAATTGCGGCGATTCTGGGATACGTATTCTTCAAGGAGAGGCTGGCGAAAATACAGGTGCTGGGCGTGGTTTTGGTGTTAGTGGGAGCGTTCGTTTTACACCTGAAAACCTAAACCGAACACCCACAAAAAAGCCGCCCTCAACAGGCGGCTTTTTCATTCGCTAAATCCAAGCCTTACAGCTTAGGACCCGCCGCCTTGATCGCGTCGCTAACCTCAAACTTCTTGAAGTTCTCAACAAACAACCCAGCCAGCGCCTTAGCCGCTTCATCATAAGCAGCCTTGTCAGCCCAGGTGTTACGTGGGTTCAACAGGCCAGTCTCAACGCCCGGCACAGCCAATGGCACGTCCAGGTTGATGGTGTCGAGGTGCTCGGTTTCAGCACCGATCAACGCGCCGCTCTGGATCGCTGCAATCACGCCACGCGTGGTCGGGATGTTGAAGCGCTTGCCAACGCCGTAGCCGCCGCCGGTCCAGCCGGTGTTGACCAGGTAGACCTTGGAGCCGAAGCCGCGGATGCGCTTGATCAGCAGTTCTGCGTATTCGCCAGCTGGACGCGGGAAGAATGGTGCGCCGAAGCAGGTAGAGAAGGTCGACTTGATGCCGCTGCCGGAACCCATTTCGGTCGAGCCCACCAGCGCGGTGTAGCCGGACAGGAAGTGGTAAGCCGCTTGTTCTTCGCTGAGGATCGACACTGGCGGAAGTACGCCGGTCAGGTCGCAGGTCAGGAAGATCACAGCGTTTGGCTCGCCACCGAGGTTCTTCTCGGAACGCTTGGCTACGTGTTCCAGCGGATAGGCCGCGCGGCTGTTCTGGGTCAGGCTGACGTCGGTGTAGTCGGCGTGCTTGGCGTCATCGATCACGACGTTTTCCAGGACAGCGCCGTGCTTGATGGCTTTCCAGATGACCGGTTCGTTCTTCTCGGACAGGTCGATGCACTTGGCGTAGCAGCCGCCTTCGATGTTGAAGACAACGCCTTCGCCCCAGCCGTGTTCGTCGTCACCGATCAGGTAACGGCTTTCGTCAGCGGACAAGGTGGTTTTACCAGTGCCGGACAGACCGAAGAACAGGGTCACGTCGCCCGCTTCACCAATGTTGGCAGCGCAGTGCATTGGCAGCACGTCGGCGGCCGGCAGCAGGAAGTTCTGTACCGAGAACATGGCTTTCTTCATTTCACCGGCGTAACGCATGCCGGCGATCAGCACTTTCTTCTGTGCGAAGTTGAGGATCACGCAACCATCGGAGTTGGTGCCATCACGCTCTGGCACGCATTCGAAGTTGGCAACGTTGAGCACTTGCCACTCATCACGGCCAGCCGGGTTGTACTTTTCCGGGTTGATGAACAGGCAACGACCGAACAGGTTCTGCCAGGCAGTCTGCGTGGTCATCTTCACGGGCAGGTAGTGATCATCCGACGCACCTACATGGACGTGGGAAACGAAATGCTCTTGCGCGTTGTTGAAGGCCTCGACGCGGTCCCACAGGGCATCGAACTTGTCGGCCGGGAACTTGCGGTTGATCGGGCCCCAGGCGATAGCGGCCTGAGTGGATGGCTCTTCAACGATGAAACGGTCGACTGGCGAGCGGCCGGTACGGTGACCGGTGCGAACAACCAGCGCGCCAGTGTCGGCAAGCTCGCCTTCACCGCGATTCAGGGCTTCTTTAACCAGATCATCAACACTCAGATCGGTGTACACGGCGTTATTGGCTTGCGTCATGAGGTTCCCCGTCGGCCAGTGGCCGAGTGCTCCAAACGTTTTGTAGTAGAAAGTCGTGCACTACTACCGCGAAAAAAGTGGCCCGGATTATGCCAGAAAAGCCCAAAAATAGTAGGGCCCTCCCGTCGTAACGGCGTTATTCCGGCGCTATCCAGTGAATTTACCTGCGCTGAACCGTTTTAGTGACGGGTATCTGACGGCGTATCGACACCCGCGCCGGCGAACAATTGGGTGATATCAGCCGCATCAAACAGATAGCGCTCGTTGCAGAACTGGCAATCGATTTCGACTTTGCCGCCGTGCTCGATGACCAGCGCCTGCGCGTCTTCCATACCCAAGCTGACCAGCGCATTGCCCGAACGTTCGCGCGAGCAGCTGCAACGGAAACGCAGTTTCTGCACATCGAACAGGCGCACTTGTTCTTCGTGGTAGAGGCGATGAAGCACGGTTTCGTTGTCCAGGCTCAGCAGTTCATCGGCGGTCAGGGTGCTACCCAGCGCGGTGATGTGCTGCCAGCTGGCGGCGCGTTCTTCTTCGTCTTTCAGGCGGTCGGCAGGCAGTTGCTGCAGCAACAGGCCACGGGCGCGACGGCCGTCGGCGTACAGCCAGAAACGGGTACTGACCTGTTGCGACATCACGAAGTAATTAGTGAAGCACTCCGACAGGGTTTCGCCATCCAGATCAACAATGCCTTGATAACGTTGACCTTGGGTCGGGTCGATGGTCAGCGCCAACACGCCATTGGGCATCAGGTCGGCGAGGGTCGCGTCGGGGGCAATCTGGTCGGCTTCATAACGGGCCAGGCCACGGATTTCACGCTCGCTGGAGCACTCGATCATCAGCAGCGGAATCGGGCCGTCGGAACGGGCCTGAAGAATCAGCAAGCCATCGAACTTCAAGGTGCCGACCAGCAACGAAGCGGCCGCCATCAATTCGCCGAGCAGTTGCGCGACCGGCTCCGGATAGGGGTGTTTGGCGAGGACTTCGGCGTAGCTACGCTCCAACCCGACCAGCTCGCCGCGGGTGTCGCTGTCATCAAAGATGAAGCGTTGGGTGTAGTCGGTATCCGGTATATCGGTCATAGGTCTGGGTTCTGAAGTAATGACAAATTGGTTACAAATCGTGAAAATTGCGCGTTTGCAGCACCGCTTTGGTGCGCGATGTTCAGCCATGGGAGGCATTTTATGAACAATCCGGGTTTGTTCCAAGCAAGGTGGAACCTGCGCCGGTTGGCTCTGTGCAATTTCGTGCCTCTGGCACTGCTGGCCTTCTGGTTATGGCCTACGGGTCAGATGCTGTGTGTGATTTTCGACGAGTGGCTGTTTCGCCTGCTGAATGCGCCGCTGGCCAGCAACACGATATGGCTACGCATCTGGGCGATTGCAAGTCTGCGCCCATTCGATGTGGTGGCTGGAGTGGTGCTACTGACGCTGCTGATCAAGGGCGACTCGGGTATTCGAGAAGGCTGAGGTGCGCTGCGCCAGGCGTTTTTTGGTTTTCTACATTGGTGGCGTGCTGCTGGCGGTGTGGGCGTTGGGCTGGGGGGTTCTATACAGGACTGCGCAATACCTGCTCGCGAAAGCGTCAGCCCAGAGGACATAGAAGCAACCGCCTCACTCGTCGTTGCTGCTCCCACGAAACTTGAACAAATCCCGCCGCTGTTTCTTGCTCGGCTTGCCATCGGTGCTCACGCCCAACGCGCCGGCCTTGCGCATGGCCGCAGCCGCTTCTCGCTTGGCGATGCTGGCATCGGTTTCCGCATACAAGGTCTGAGCCTCTGGGGCGCCACGGCGCACAATTGATAGCGCCTGAACCACCACCGTGCGCTCCTCGAACCCTCCGCGAATCTGAAATTCGTCGCCGACTCTCGGCTCCTTGCCCGGTTTGCAGCGCTCACCCCGGCAATGCACCTTGCCGCTTTCAATCGCCGCCTTGGCCAAGGCCCGTGTTTTATAAAAACGCGCGGCCCACAACCACTTATCGAGACGGACCTTGTCGTCCTCTTCCTGTTTTTGTGCCATATGAATTCCTCTTTCCGCCAGTAGTCGGAACTGTACTACCGTTTCTGTCGGGCGCAAGAACCCGGCCCTACAGATAGACTGTGAAATTGGCCGGCTCACCAGCATGGAGTGATCGAGTGACTATATTCCCGTCTTCATTGACCTCGCCGCAGGGCGGTTGCCAGGGCTGTCAGCAAAGCGAGCCGCTGGGCTTCGATTTTTCTTTTGCCTACCAACCGATCGTCGACCTGCGCGACCGGTCGATTTTTGCTCATGAAGCGTTGGTACGCGGCGTTGCCGGGGAAGGCGCACTGTCGGTGCTCGATCAGGTCAACGAGGAGAATCGCTACCGTTTCGACCAGCTCTGCCGGACCCGCGCCATCGAGGGTGCGGCCAATCTAAACATGCAGACACACTTGTCGATCAACTTCATGCCCAACGCCGTATACCGCCCGGAGCTGTGCATTCGCACCACCCTGGAGGCCGCAAAAAAACACAACTTCCCGATCAACCGTCTGATTTTCGAAACCCTGGAAAGCCAGCACGTAGATAACTATCGCCATTTGACTAATATTCTGCGTGAATACCGCGAATTCGGCTTCAAGACCGCCATCGACGATTTCGGCGCGGGCTACTCGGGGCTCAATCTGCTGGCTGATTTCCAACCGGACCTGATCAAACTCGACATGGCACTGATCCGCGATGTCGATCGCGATCGTGTTCGTCAGGCTATCGTTCGAGGGGTTGTCACAATCTGTGCGGAGTTGAACGTTACAGTCATCGCCGAAGGCATCGAAAGCGCCGGAGAACGGGATTTCCTGGCGGACTGTGGAATATTTCTGATGCAGGGTTACTGGTTCGCCAAGCCTGCATTCAAAGCGTTGGCCCAGGTAACGCCTGAGGCCTGGACGCGTTAATCGCCGGTTTTTTCCTATTGAAGACATTTGACCATTTGACCGTTATCGGTCTGCGCGAGTGGGTGGCGCTCCCGGATCTGGGAGTCGCGGGCCTGCGCGCAAAAATCGACACCGGCGCCAGCACCTCAAGCCTGCATGCCACCGACATCGAGCCGTTCGA
This sequence comes from Pseudomonas sp. NPDC099000, assembly GCF_044759925.1. NCBI lineage: Bacteria > Pseudomonadati > Pseudomonadota > Gammaproteobacteria > Pseudomonadales > Pseudomonadaceae > Pseudomonas > Pseudomonas sp. NPDC099000. Next base: position 32,127 of record NZ_JBIWAF010000016.1, on the reverse strand, counting down.
GCGCGACGGTGAAAGCTGGGTGCGCTTCACCGCGCACCTGGGCACGGTGGTGCAATTGCGTCATCGACGCTGCGAGGCGCCACTGGTGACGCGCAAAACCATTAAAAGCTCCAACGGTCACGCGCAGATGCGTTATGTGGTCAGCACCACACTGGCCCTGGGTGATCGGGTATGGCGGGTCGAATTCACTCTCGCCTGCCGAAAGTCAATGCGTTATCGCCTGTTACTCGGTTCCAAAGCCCTGATCGACGGCCAGTTGGTGGTCAATCCGGGGATTAAATATGTACAAGACAAGCCGGTGTTCCCGGTATCTACCTCTTCCACAGGTGTTGCATGAAGATCGCTGTGCTGTCGCGGAACCCGCGTCTGTATTCCACTCGTCGTCTGGTCGAAGCCGGTACCGAGCGTGGCCATGAAATGGTGGTGATCGACACCCTGCGCGCCTATATGAACATTGCCAGCCACAAGCCGCAGATCCACTACCGCGGCAAGCCGCTGGAGGGCTTCGACGCGGTGATCCCGCGGATCGGTGCGTCTGTGACGTTTTATGGCTGCGCGGTGTTGCGCCAGTTCGAAATGATGGGGGTTTTCCCGCTCAACGAGTCGGTGGCCATCGCCCGTTCGCGAGACAAACTGCGGTCGCTGCAATTGCTGTCGCGTCGCGGGATCGGTTTGCCGGTGACCGGGTTTGCGCACTCCCCGGATGACATTCCCGACTTGATCGACATGGTCAACGGCGCACCGCTGGTGATCAAGGTGCTGGAAGGCACCCAGGGCATCGGCGTGGTTTTGTGTGAAACGGCGACCGCCGCAGAGTCGGTGATTGAAGCGTTCATGGGCCTGAAGCAGAACATCATGGTTCAGGAGTACATCAAGGAAGCCGGTGGTGCGGACATTCGCTGCTTCGTGGTCGGCGACAAAGTGATCGCGGCGATGAAACGCCAGGCCAAGCCTGGGGAATTCCGTTCCAACCTGCATCGCGGTGGCAGCGCCAGCCTGATCAAGATCACCCCGGAAGAACGCATGACCGCGTTGCGCGCGGCGAAGGTCATGGGTCTGGCGGTGGCGGGCGTGGATATCCTGCGTTCCAATCACGGGCCGCTGGTGATGGAAGTGAACTCGTCGCCGGGGCTGGAAGGGATCGAGACCACCACAGGGAAGAACGTGGCGGGAATCATCATTGAGCATCTTGAGAAGAATGGCGGGCCGAATATGACTCGCACCAAAGGCAAGGGTTAACGCGCTGATCGTTCCCACGCTCTGCGTGGGAATGCCTCATCGGACGCTCTGCGTTCGGCTTTGAATGGGACGCGGAGCGTCCCGGGCTACATTCCCACGCGGAGCGTGGGAACGATCAGGTTAGACCGCGTCTCTAGGCAGCATCAACCCCAGCGGCAACCGCACCCGAGCTTCAAGCCCGCCACCTGAGCGATTGCGCAACTCAACGTTCCCGCCATGCATCGAAGCGATCCGCTTCACGATAGCCAAGCCCAGCCCTGTCCCCTTCCCGCCCCGTGCACGATCACCTCGAGTGAACGGGTTAAAGATCGCTTCCAGTTCAGAAGGATCAATCCCCGCCCCACGGTCCATGACGCTCAACACCACATACGGGGCGCTGGTATCGCCGGAGACATAAGCCGCCACCTCAACCCCGCTGCCGGCATGGTGCAAAGCGTTGCCGATCAAGTTGTTCAACAGCCGCTTCATCGACACCCGACGCAGGGGAAACGGCTGGATCGGTTCCAGGCGCAGACGCACTTTTTCTTCGTTCTGGTTGTACGGCGCAGCGACTTCACGAACCAGGTCGGTCAGGTCCACTTCCTCGACAGACTCGTCACGACCATCGCGGATAAACGCCAGGAACTGGTCAAGAATCGCGTCCATGTCTTCAATGTCGCGCACCATGTCGTCCGTAAGGTCGCTATGGTCGCCCATCAACTCCAGGGACAAGCGCAAACGGGTCAGCGGTGTGCGCAGGTCATGGGACACCCCGGCCAACATCAGCTCGCGCTCGCGTCCGGCCTGTTCGACGTCCTCGGCCATCTGGTTGAAGGCGCGGTAAACCTCGGTCATTTCGCTCGGCGTATCGCTGATCGGCAGGCGCACGCTGCGACCCTGGCCGAGTTGCCGTGCGGCATACACCAGACGTTTCAACGGTTGATTGAGCTGACTGACGAAGATCCACGCCGAGGCGGTGGACAACAGGCCGATAGCAAGGAACCAGCCGAGCACATTCCAGATTTTCTGGCCGCGCAACGGATGCGGATAAAGCGGCACTTTCAGCCAGCCATCGCCCAGGCTGGGCGCCCGAACCCACAGGGCCGGCGGTGAATGCATGCGTAATCGCACTTCCGTGTCGGCTCCCAGCTCTGCCTGCATCTGCCGCTGATAGATCTCGCTATAGGGCCAATGTTGCTCGCCTTCCGGCACACCCGCGCCCACGACCCTGATCAGGGTGGCGGCATCAGCGATTTTCTCACGGTTTTTTTCATCGGCGGCCCAATAGGCGCGCAGCGTCAGGGCGACGCCGTGGCTGTATTGTCGGTCCACCAGCACGTCTTCGTTCATCAACAGATAAACCAGGGTCAGCGCCTTGGAGAACAGGACGACAATCAGCACCAGCCACAGGGTGCGGGAGAAGAAACTCTGGGGGAACCAAACGGGGGTTTTCATGGATAACCGCTACACACTTGCAGGAGCGAGCGATGCTCGCATATTGCGGATCGCGAGTCTGCGGACAATCGTCCGCAAGACCCGCTCCTACAAATCGCCGATCACTTGGTGGCGGCGCCATCCGGTACGAACACGTAGCCCACGCCCCAGACCGTCTGGATGTAACGCGGTTTGGATGGATCAGGCTCGATCATCCGGCGCAGACGGGAAATCTGCACGTCGATGGAACGCTCCAGGGCATCCCATTCACGGCCACGGGCCAGGTTCATCAGCTTGTCGCGAGTCAGTGGCTGACGCGCGTTCATGACCAAGGCCTTGAGCACCGCGAATTCACCGGTGGTCAGCATGTGCACTTCATCACCGCGCTTGAGTTCGCGGGTGGCGAGGGACAGTTCGTAGTCACCGAAGGTCACGCTTTCGTCTTCGCTGCCCGGTGCGCCCGGCACAGGCGTCGACTGACGGCGCAGGACCGCTTTGACACGGGCCATCAGCTCATCCGGGTTGAATGGCTTGGCCAGGTAATCGTCGGCGCCCAGTTCCAGGCCCTTGATGCGGCTCAGCTCATCGCCCTTGGCGGTCAGCATGATGATCGGGATCTGATTGTTCGCGGTGCGCAGCCGGCGGCAGGCGGTAAGACCGTCTTCGCCGGGCAGCATCAGGTCGAGGACGACCAGGTTGAACACTTCACGCGCCAGCAGGCGATCCATTTGTTCGGTGTTCGGTACGGCGCGGGCGCGGTAGCCCTTGCTGACGAAAAAACGTTCCAGCAGGCTGCTCAGCCCTGGATCGTCGTCAACAATAAGAATTTTTTCGCCTTCAGCATTGTTTGCAGTGCTGCTCATTAGATGCTCCTTTGATCTCGGCGCGCATTATGGCGTAGCTGCCGTTATACGCACCGTGTGCATTGTTAGCAGATTTTTCCTTCACCGCCAGAAATCCAGCCTTCGCGCTACTGCCTGCGATGCCCCGGAATGATAGAACGCTGGTTATAATGCGCGGCCTTTTGTGTCAGGCAACGTCTGATCATGGCTGCAGGTGGCCGCTTTTTATTTTCATGGCGCCGGCAGTCATTGTTCGATTTCACGGGTCAACGGGATACCTGTTGATCCAGGTAGCGGCGCAGGCCAGGCCGCTCAACCAGACTCGCCGAGCCTCTATCCCTGCGCCTGCGAGCCTGCTTTCACAATTTGTCAGGTGGTTTTATGGACAGCATCAACAGCCGCATCGCCGAGGAACTCGGTGTACGCCCACAACAGGTCGAAGCGGCCGTCGCGCTACTCGATGAAGGCTCTACCGTTCCCTTCATCGCCCGCTACCGGAAAGAAGTGACCGGCAGCCTCGATGACATTCAGTTGCGTCATCTGGAAGAACGTCTGCGCTACCTGCGAGAACTCGACGAACGGCGTATCAGCATCCTTGCCAGCATCGAAGAGCAAGGCAAGCTGACCCCGCAACTCGAGCGCGACATCAAACTCGCCGACACCAAGACCCGCCTCGAAGACTTGTACTTGCCGTACAAGCAGAAGCGCCGCACCAAGGGCCAGATCGCCCTGGAAGCCGGCCTCGGCGAGCTGGCCGACGGCCTGTTCAACGATCCGAGCCTGACGCCTGACGCTGAAGCCGCACGCTTCGTCGACGCCGAAAAAGGCGTGGCCGATGTGAAGGCTGCCCTTGAAGGCGCCAAATACATCCTGATGGAGCGCTTCGCCGAAGACGCCGGTTTGCTGGACAAACTGCGCAGCTACCTCAAGCAGGAAGCGACCCTCAGTGCCCGCGTGATCGCCGGCAAGGAAGAGGAAGGCGCCAAGTTCCGCGATTACTTCGAACACGACGAACCGCTGAAAAGCATGCCGTCGCACCGCGCGCTGGCGATTTTCCGTGGCCGCAACGAAGGCATTCTCAGCTCCGCGCTGAAAGTCGGCGACGAGCTACCGGGCACCATGCACCCGTGCGAAGGCATGATCGGCCAGCAATTCGGCATCCAGAACCAGAACCGCGCCGCCGATAAATGGCTGGGCGAAGTGGTGCGCTGGACCTGGAAGGTCAAGCTCTACACCCACCTGGAAACCGACCTGCTGGGCGAGCTGCGCGATGGCGCGGAAACCGAAGCGATCAACGTTTTCGCCCACAACCTGCACGACTTGCTGCTGTCGGCCCCGGCCGGCCCGCGCGCTACGCTGGGTCTCGACCCGGGCCTGCGCACCGGTTGCAAGGTCGCTGTGGTCGATTCCACCGGCAAGTTGCTGGATCACGCTACGGTTTACCCGCACGTACCGCACAACAAGTGGGACCAGACCATCGCGATACTCGCCGCCCTGTGCGCCAAGCATGCAGTGGACCTGATCGCCATCGGCAACGGCACCGCCAGCCGTGAAACCGACAAGCTCGCCGCTGAGCTGATCAAAAAATACCCAGCCATGAAGATGACCAAAGTCATGGTCTCCGAAGCCGGTGCATCGGTTTACTCGGCGTCGGAATTGGCTTCGAAGGAATTCCCGGACCTCGACGTGTCGATCCGTGGCGCCGTGTCGATTGCCCGTCGCTTGCAGGATCCGCTGGCTGAACTGGTGAAGATCGATCCGAAATCCATCGGCGTCGGCCAGTATCAGCACGACGTGTCGCAGCTGAAACTGGCGCGCGGCCTGGATGCCGTGGTCGAGGACTGCGTGAACGCCGTGGGCGTCGACGTCAACACCGCTTCCGTGGCGCTGCTGGCGCGCATCTCCGGCCTCAACGCGACCCTGGCGCAAAACATCGTCAGCCACCGCGACGAGCACGGCGCGTTCAAAACCCGTGCAGCGCTGAAGAAAGTCGCTCGTCTGGGCGAGAAAACCTTCGAACAGGCGGCCGGTTTCCTGCGCGTCATGAACGGCGACAACCCGCTGGATTCGTCGGCGGTTCACCCGGAAGCCTATCCGTTGGTGCAGCGCATTGCCGCTGAAACCGACCGTGATATCCGTTCGCTGATCGGCGACGCGAGCTTCCTCAAGCGTCTCGACCCGAAGAAGTACACCGACGAAACCTTCGGTCTGCCAACGGTGACCGACATCCTGCAAGAACTGGAAAAACCAGGCCGTGACCCGCGTCCGGAGTTCAAGACCGCCGAGTTCCAGGAAGGTGTCGAAGACCTCAAGGACTTGCAGCTGGGGATGATCCTCGAAGGCGTGGTGACCAACGTGACCAACTTCGGTGCGTTCGTCGACATCGGCGTGCATCAGGACGGTTTGGTGCATATTTCTGCGCTTTCGGAGAAGTTCATCAAGGATCCGCGTGAAGCGGTGAAGGCCGGTGACGTGGTGAAAGTGAAGGTCATGGAAATCGACATCCCGCGCAAACGTGTGGGTCTGTCGATGCGCATGAGCGACACCCCAGGCGAGAAAATCGATGGCGCCCGTGGTGCGCGTCCGGGTTCGGCTCCGCGCCAATCCCAGAACACCGCACCGCGTAAAGAAACCACGGCAGCGGCCCCGGCCAACAACGCCATGGCTTCGTTGTTCGCCAACGCCAAGCAGTTGAAGAAACGCTGATGGAGATCCCCGCCGGGCTGACCGAAAGCGCTTTTTTCAAGCTGCTGGGGTGTCGCTTGCACAGTTTGGAAGCCGGGGTGGCGCAGGTCGCCCTGGGGCTTGCGCCAGAGCTGCGCAATCGCGGCGGCAAGCTGCACGGCGGGGCCTTGTTCAGTCTGGTGGACATTGCCATGGGGCTGGCCTGTTCCAGCACCCACGGCTTTGACCAGCAGAGCGCGACCATCGAGTGCAAGATCAACTACATTCGCGCTGTTTCAGACGGTGAAGTGATGTGCACGGCGCGGGTGATCCACCCGGGCCGCCGCACGCTGGTGGTTGAAGCCGACGTGATGCAAGGCGACAAACTCGTCGCAAAAGCACAAGGCACGTTCGCTGTCCTGTAGCTAGAAGTCATCGATTTGAGTTAATTTCAGCGCAAAGCAACCTGTGGGAGCCTGTGGCGAGGGGGCTTGCCCCCGTTTGAGTGCGTAGCACTCACAAGGATCTTGGAAACTTAGAGATTTTGGGGCTGCTTCGCAGCCCAACGGGGGCAAGCCCCCTCGCCACAGGTCACTCCCACAGGGATGGTGTAGCTCTTTACTGACCGGCATGGCTTGCGCGGTTGCAAAAACCAGGCGAAAACGCCAGTTTTAACTTCACCCTTGTAGACCGTCTTGCCCACCCCCATATTGGGGCGACTGACGCGTGAAGGAATCCAACTTGAGCGAACTTCTCAACCGCCGCCTGGCTCTGCTCGGCGAGCGCGCTAACCTCTCTCTGCTCGAACAGTGCCTTCACGGCATCGAACGTGAATGCCTGCGCGTGACCGGCGAAGGTCGCCTGGCGCAAACGCCGCACCCGGAAGAATTGGGTTCCGCGCTGACCAATGAACAAATCACCACCGACTATTCCGAGTCGCTGCTGGAGTTCATTACCCCGGCCCTGCCAGACCCAGCCGATACGCTGGCGAGCCTGGACAAGATTCACCGTTTTGCCTACAGCAAGCTTGGCAACGAGTTTCTGTGGAGTCCATCGATGCCGTGCCCGCTGCCGGCCGAGGAAGACATCCCGATCGCCTATTACGGCACGTCCAACATCGGTCAGCTCAAGTACGTCTACCGCAAGGGCCTGGCCCTGCGCTACGGCAAGACCATGCAGTGCATCGCCGGGATTCACTACAACTTTTCCCTGCCGGAAAAGCTCTGGCCACTGCTTCGCGAGACTGAAGGCTTTGTCGGCACCGACCGCGATTATCAGTCGTCGGCCTACATCGCGCTGATCCGCAACTTCCGCCGCTACAGCTGGCTGCTGATGTACCTGTTCGGTGCTTCGCCTGCGCTGGACGCCGGTTTCCTGCGCGGTCGTTCGCACCAGTTGGAACAACTGGACCCGGACACGTTGTACCTGCCATACGCCACCAGCCTGCGCATGAGTGACCTGGGTTACCAGAGCAACGCCCAGGCCGGTCTGACGCCGTGCTACAACGACTTGGCGAGCTATACCGATAGCCTGCGCAAAGCGGTCGCCACACCGTATGCGCCGTATGTCGAAATCGGCACGCATCAGGACGGTGAGTGGGTTCAGCTCAACACCAACATCCTGCAGATCGAAAACGAGTACTACTCCAACATCCGCCCGAAACGCGTGACCTACACCGGTGAACGGCCGATTCAGGCGCTGGTGGCCCGTGGCATTCAGTACGTCGAAGTACGCTGCCTGGACATCAACCCGTTCCTGCCGATGGGTATCGACCTGCCAGAGTCGCGCTTCCTCGACGCGTTCCTGCTGTATTGCGCGCTGAACGACAGCCCGCTGCTGACCAATACCTCGTGCGGCAACGCGACCTCGAACTTCCTCAGCGTGGTCAAGGAAGGTCGCCGTCCGGGCCTGCAACTGCAGCGCGACGGTCAACCGGTCGACCTGAAGGAATGGGCCGGCGAATTGTTGGAAAAAATAGCTCCGCTCGCGGCGCTGCTTGATCAAAGCCATGGCGGCGATGCCCACAGCAAGGCATTGGATGCGCAACTGGCCAAGGTCAAGGACCCGTCCCTGACGCCATCGGCCCAAGTGCTGGCGGCGATGGCCGAGCACAAAGAAAGCTTCGCTCAGTTCTCCCTGCGTCAGAGCCAGGTGCATGCGGAGTTTTTCCGTAGCGAGCCATTGAACGGCGAAGATCAGGCCAGGTTTGAAGAACGCGCGCGTTCCTCGCTGGCTGAGCAAGTGGAGCTGGAGCAGAACGAAGTCGGCGATTTCGATGTGTTTGTCGGGTCGTATCAGGCAAGCATTCTGTCGATCAGTAACTAACCTCTGAAGGTCCTTCGGACCTTTTCGCGGGCAAGCCTCGCTCCTACAGGTTCGGGGTCGAGTCACAAATGGGTGACCGACACAAACTGTAGGAGCGAGGCTTGCCCGCGAAGGCCGCACCGCGGTCTCCCTTAGAATTTTCCGCTCATAAGCTCATTCGAAAAAGTTATTTATTTTCGAATTCTTAGATCATTTAGTCTCCTTTTCACGCCGACTCTCGGTCGCCTGACAAGGAGCTTCTCAATGAAACTGAATTTCCCTCTTCGCCTGCTGGCGGCCGCGTCTCTGGCTGCGGCGAGTTTCTTTGCCCAGGCCGCCGACGTTACGGTCGCCTACCAAACCACCGTTGACCCGGCGAAAGTCGCCCAGGCCGACGGCGCTTACGAAAAAGCCACCAACGCCAAGATCGACTGGCGCAAGTTCGACAATGGCGCCGACATCATCGCCGCCATCGCCTCCGGTGACGTGCAGATCGGCTACCTCGGTTCCAGCCCCCTGACGGCGGCGATCACCCGCAAAGTCCCGGTAGAAACGTTCCTCATCGCCACGCAGATCGGCGCCGCTGAAGCCCTGGTCGCCCGCGACGGTTCCGGGATCAAAACCCCGCAGGACCTGATCGGCAAGAAAATCGCTGTGCCGTTCGTTTCCACCGGCCACTACAGCCTGCTGGCCGCACTGAAGCACTGGAACATCGACCCATCGAAAGTCACCGTGCTCAACCTTGCCCCGCCAGCCATCATTGCCGCGTGGAAACGCGGTGATATCGACGCCACTTACGTGTGGGACCCAGCCCTCGGTGTCGCCAAGGAGAACGGCAAAGTGCTGATCACCTCCGGTGAACTGGCCAAGTTCGGCGCGCCGACCTTCGATGCCTGGATCGTACGTAAAGACTTCGCCGAGAAGCACCCGGAAATCGTCACCGCGTTCGCCAAAGTGACCCTGGACGCCTACGCCGATTACCGCAAAGACCCGAAAGCCTGGCTGGCCAATCAAAGCAACGTCGACAAACTGGTGAAACTCTCCGGCGCCAAGGCCAGCGACATTCCGTTGCTGCTGCAAGGCAACGTCTTCCCGCTGGCGGCTGATCAAGTGATTACCCTCGGCGCGCCGACCACCAAGGCCATCACCGACACCGCCGCCTTCCTCAAGGAACAAGGCAAGGTCGAGGCCGTGCTGCCGGACTACGCCCCTTACGTCAGCGCCAAGTACATCACCAACTGATCGGGAGTTAACCGCAATGGCTTTGCTACAGCTGGAGCGCATCAGCGCACAGTACCCCGGCAGCCCGGAACCGGTACTGGCGGATATTTCCCTGAGTCTGGGGCCCCAGCAATTGCTGGTCGCCCTCGGCCCGTCCGGCAGTGGCAAGACCTCGCTGTTGAACCTGATTGCCGGTTTCGTCGAGCCCAGCGCCGGGCGCATCACCCTTGACGGCGTGCCGGTCAAAGGCCCGAGCGCCGAACGCGGCGTGGTGTTTCAGGACGACGCCCTGCTGCCTTGGCAGGACGTGTTGGCCAATGTCGGTTTCGGTCTGGAACTGGCCGGCATTGCGCGGGAAAAACGTGAACTGCGCGCTCGGGAAATGCTCGCACTGGTGGACCTTTCCGGCTTCGAAAGTCGCCGCATCTGGCAGCTCTCTGGCGGCCAGAAACAGCGTGTCGGCCTGGCCCGCGCGCTGGCCGCCGACCCGCGCGTTTTGCTGATGGACGAACCCTTTGGTGCCCTCGACGCCTTCACCCGCGAACAGATGCAGGAGCTTCTTCTGCAAGTCTGGCAGCGCACCGCCAAACCGGTATTCCTGATTACCCACGACATCGAAGAAGCGGTGTTCCTCGCCACGGATTTGATTCTGCTGGCGCCGAACCCGGGGCAAATCGTCGAACGCCTGAGCCTGGATTTCGGCCAGCGTTACGCTGCCGGTGAGTCGGCTCGCTCGATCAAGTCCGACCCGCGCTTCATCGAAACCCGCGAACACGTGCTCGCCAAAGTGTTCTCCCAACGCAGCACCGCCCAGCGGCAGGAGCGCGCATGAGCAGCTATCAAATTCCCGTCGTTGCGGTGAAACCGGGTTCGACGGTCATCCCGCTACGTCGCAGCCTCAGCACTCGGTGGATCAGCCTGCTGACGCTGGTGGCGCTTGTTGTCATTTGGTGGGCCGTCACCGCCACAGGGATGATCGAACCGCTGTTTCTGCCGCCACCGTCCGCCGTGCTGCAAAAAGGCTGGCTGCTGGTGACCAGCGGCTACATGGATTCAACGTTGTGGCAGCACTTGGGCGCCAGTCTCAGCCGTATCGGTCTGGGCCTTGGTTTCGCGGTGCTGACCGCTGTGCCCGTCGGCATCGCCATCGGCCACAACCGCATCGCTCGCGGCATTCTCGATCCGTTGATCGAGTTCTACCGGCCGATTCCACCGCTGGCTTATCTGCCGCTGATCGTGATCTGGTGCGGCATCGGTGAGCTGTCGAAAGTCTTGCTGATCTACCTGGCGATTTTTGCCCCGATCGCCATCGCCACCGCGACCGGCGTGCGCACGGTCGACCCGGCCAAATTGCGCGCCGCGCAATCGTTGGGCGCGACCCGGGTGCAGTTGATTCGCCATGTAATTCTGCCGAGTGCCTTACCGGACATTTTGACCGGTGTGCGCATCGGGCTGGGCGTGGGTTGGTCGACGCTGGTTGCCGCCGAACTGATCGCCGCCACCAGCGGCTTGGGATTTATGGTGCAGTCGGCCGCGCAATTCCTGGTCACCGATGTGGTGGTGCTGGGGATTCTGGTCATCGCCTTGATCGCCTTCGCCATGGAAATGGGCCTGCGCGCCCTGCAACGCAAATTGGTGCCGTGGCACGGCCAGGCTCACTGAAAAATCATCATGTGACAAACCCTGTGGGAGTGAGCCTGCTCACGAATGCGGTGAGTCAGTCACTGCGATGTTGCCTGAAAGACAGCTATCGCGAGCAGGCTCACTCCTACAAAAGCTCGGCACCCCGGATTGAAGAGAATCACCATGAGTAACCTGACCATCGTCCCCCTCAGCTCGGCCCTCGGCGCGCAAATCAGCGGCATCGACGTCAGCCAACCGCTGAACCTGGAACAGCGCGATGCCATCGAGCAGGCGTTGCTCAAGCATCAAGTGCTGTTCTTCCGTGACCAGCCGATCACGCCACAGCAGCAGGCACGGTTCGCTGCGAATTTTGGCGATCTGCACATCCATCCGATCTACCCGAACGTGCCGGAACAGCCCGAAGTGTTGATCCTCGACACTGCAGTTACCGACGTGCGCGACAACGCGATCTGGCACACCGACGTGACCTTCCTGCCGACCCCGGCCATGGGCGCGGTGCTGAGCGCCAAGTTGCTGCCGGAGTTTGGTGGCGACACGTTGTGGGCCAGCGGCATTGCGGCATATGAAGCGTTGTCCGCGCCGATGAAAGTCTTGCTCGAAGGGCTGACGGCGACTCACGATTTCACCCGCTCGTTTCCGCTGGAGCGTTATGGCAACACACCGGAAGCGTTGGCCCAGTGGGAAGAAGCGCGCCGCAAGAATCCACCGCTGTCGCATCCGGTAATTCGCACGCACCCTGTGAGCGGGCGTCGGTCGTTGTTCGTCAATGAAGGCTTCACGTCGAAGATCAATGAGCTGTCGGACGCCGAGAGTGAAGCGATTCTGAAGTTTTTGTTTGCTCATGCGACGCGACCGGAATTTACGATTCGATGGCGTTGGCAGAAGGACGATGTGGCGTTCTGGGATAACCGCGTGACACAGCATTACGCCGTGGATGACTACCGGCCGGCGCGGCGGGTGATGCAGCGGGCTACGGTGTTGGGGGATGTGCCTTTCTTCCGGTGAGCCGATAGCCCGATCGTTCCCACGCTCTGCGTGGGAATGCAGCCATGGACGCTCCGCGTCCACTGTGACGCGGAGCGTCACGGGAGGCATTCCCACGCGGAGCGTGGGAACGATCAAGTAGGGTCTTACTCAGCCGCCGAAGGCTTCTCCCAAAGATTGATCCCGCCTTCCTGGGCAAACCGGTCAATCTCCGCCAGTTCTTCCGCGCTAAAGCTCAGATTCTTCAACGCCCCGACGTTCTCGATAATCTGCTCCGGCCGGCTCGCACCGATCAATGCCGAGGTCACGCGCGGATCGCGCAACGCCCACGCCAACGCCAGTTGCGCCAGGCTCTGACCGCGACGCTTGGCGATTTCGTTGAGCCCGCGCACGTGGGCGATGTTGGCTTCGGACAAATGAGATTCCTGCAAAGAACCACCGCCCGGGCGATTGACCCGCGCATCCTTCGGAATGCCATTGAGGTATTTGTCGGTCAACAAGCCCTGCGCCAATGGCGTGAACGCAATCACGCCGGTGCCGAGTTCGTCGGTGACATCCAGCAGATCCTTTTCCACCCAGCGATTGAGCAAGTTGTACGCCGGCTGGTGAATCAGCAACGGCACTTTCCACTCTTTCAGCAGCGCCGCCATTTCACGGGTTTTCACCCCGGAATACGACGAGATGCCGATGTACAGCGCCTTGCCCTGCTGCACGGCGTTGGCCAGTGCACTGGCGGTTTCTTCCAGCGGCGTGTCCGGGTCGAAGCGATGGGAATAAAAGATGTCCACATAATCCAGGCCCAGGCGTTGCAGGCTCTGGTCGAGGCTGGCCAGCACGTATTTGCGCGAACCGCCGCCCTGGCCGTAAGGGCCGGGCCACATGTCCCAACCGGCCTTGCTCGAGATGATCAGCTCGTCGCGATACTGCTTGAAGTCTTCACGCAGCAAACGACCGAAATTGATCTCGGCACTGCCATACGGCGGACCATAATTATTGGCCAGGTCGAAGTGGTTGATGCCCAGGTCGAAGGCAGTGCGCAACAGCGAGCGCTGAGTGTCGATCGGCGTGCTGTCGCCGAAGTTGTGCCACAGCCCCAGGGACAGTGCCGGCAGCACCAGACCGCTGCGGCCTACGCGGCGGTAAGGGATAGAGTCATAGCGGTTTTCGGCAGCGGTGTAAGTCATCGAATCCTCTCTTGTCTGTCTTGAAGTTGGTATCGACTGCTTCGCAAGTTGCCCAGCATACGCCCAGACAAACGCCGATAAACCTCGGACTCGAGAAAATGCTGAAACGTTTCATAGATGATCGTTCCCACGCTCTGCGTGGGAATGCCTCAACGGACGCTCCGCGTTCGGCTCTTGATGGGACGCGGAGCGTCCCGGGCTGCATTCCCACGCGGAGCATGGGAACGATCAAGAACAGCGAGCAAGGTCAAACAGCCCCCGCAAACACCTCCGCCAACCAATCCACAAACACCCGAACCCGTGGCGACATGTGTCGGTTGTGGGGGTACAGCACCGAAACCGGCATTGGCGGCGGCGGCGTGTCAATGAGGACTTCTCGCACCAGACCTTGGGCAATCTGCGCTTCCATTCGGTAATGCGGACATTGGATCAGGCCGAGCCCGGCAATCGCCGACGCCGCATAAATTTCAGCACCGAACACTGAAACCGCGCCGTCGATAGCGACTTCCTTGAGCTCGCCATCGACCATGAATTCGAAGGGGAACAACTTGGCGGTGGTGCGCGAGACGTAGTTCACCGCTTGGTGGTGTTTCAGGTCTTGCAGGCTTGTCGGTTCACCGTATTTGCGCAGGTAGGCGGGGCTGGCGCAGGTGATCTGGCGCAGGTTGGCGATGCGTTTTCCGATCAGCGCCGAATCACTCAAGGTGCCGGCGCGCAGCACACAGTCAACGCCTTCAGCGATCAGGTCGACAAAGCGGTCAGACTCGCTGATGGACAGTTCGACGTCCGGGTAACGCTCCATGAACTGCGGTAATGCGGGGATCACAAAATGCTTGGCCAGGGTGCCATGCAGGTCAACGCGCAAGCGGCCTTTGGGCGAGCAGACGCGAAACGCCAGTTCGGCCTCTTCCAGTTCCGCCAACAGTTGCACACAACGCAGGTAGTACGCCTCGCCATCCAGTGTCGGGCGCACCTTACGCGTGCTGCGTTCGAGCAAACGCGTACCCAGCCATGCTTCGAATTGATTCAGGGTATGGGTCAGCGTCGCTCGCGGCAGGTTCAGGTCTTCAGCGGCCAGCGTGAAGCTGCTGCGCTCGTAGATCCGCACGAAGACCTTCATCGCTTTGACTTGATCCACGCGGGTCTCCTGGCGGTCGATTGTTGGCGATTATTGAACAGTCAAGGCAACTCTCGTGCATTTATCGGCCTGAGTAAACATGTGAATCTGGCTTCACCCCAAGCAAACACCTTCAAAAGGAATCCTCGCCATGACTACTAAAACTTCGAAAGTTGCCATCGTGACCGGCGCCTCCCGCGGTATCGGCGCAGTGATCGCCAGACAACTGGCCAGCGAAGGTTTCTCTGTCGCCATCAACTACGCCAGCAGCGCCACCGAAGCCTCAAAACTGGTAGTGGAACTGCGTCAGGCCGGGCATCAGGCCATAGCGGTGAAGGCTGACGTGGCCAACGCCGACGACGCGCGCCGGATGTTCGACGAGACCGAAACACAGTTGGGCAAGGTCGATGTGCTGATCAACAACGCCGGTATTCTCAAAGTGATGCCGCTGGCGCAACACACGGATGAACTGTTCGACCAGACCTTCAACATCCATGCGCGCGGCACCTTCAACACCTTGCGTGAAGCGGCGACGCGTTTGAACAGCGGCGGGCGGATCGTCAACTTCTCCAGCAGCACCGTCGGCCTCAACCTGCCGGGCTACGCGGTGTACATCGCCAGCAAAGCGGCGGTGGAATCACTGACCCAGGTGTTTGCCAAGGAAATGCGCGGACGCAACATCACCGTCAACGCATTAGCCCCCGGGCCGGTGGCGACCGAGTTGTTTTTGCACGGCAAGAGCGAAGAGCAGATCCAGACCTTCGCCAAAATGCCTCCGCTGGAGCGTCTCGGTCAGCCGGAGGACATTGCTCGCGTGGTGTCGTTTTTGGTTGGGCCGGATTCGGCTTGGGTCAATGGACAGATTCTGCGGGCTAATGGTGGATTGGTTTAAGCTGGTTTGCAGGCAGGCCAGACGCCTTCGCGGGCAAGCCTCGCTCCTACAGTGGTTGCGCGCAATCTGTAGGAGCGAGGCTTGCCCGCGAAGGCGGTCTTGAGGGCAGCACACATCTGAAGGGAGAACACGCACCATGCACACCACGATCATCATCACCTTCGGCCTGATCCTGCTGGCGCTGATGCTGTTCATCGGCGAGAAAATCGGCTTCAGCCGCCAGACCCTGGCCTATAGCTTTGTGGTGCTGTGGCTGGCCCTGACGCTGATCAACGGCGCGGTCGGCATGGTCACTGCCGGCCAGCCGTTGAGCACGGAACTGGTGGTCGGCAGCGCCGTGTTCGGTGTACCGGTGGCGGCGCTGGTGTTGTTCATGGTGTTGACCACCGAGACGTGAGTGTTCGATCAGCGCACCAAATGCAAAAACTGCATGTGCCGTTCGTACTGATCAAGGATGTCGTTGATGATCTGCTCCTTGGTGTAACCCACCAGATCGTAGTCCTGACTGCCCTCTGCAAGATGCACTTCGGCCCGGTAATAACGGCGGTTGTTGAGTTCCTTGGAACCCATGCCACCACGGGCAAACGATGGCGTGAAATAGCCACGCATCTGCACTTGATAGATAAACGGATGCTCCTCGCCGTGGCCGATTTCCAGGCTGACGTTGTCGTTGGCCGGGTCTGGCTGAGTGACCACGTTCAACCCTTTCTCGACGAACACGGCACTCACTTCTTCGATCGCCGGGCGCACCGTGGTATCGAGGAAGCGATAGACCTCATCGCGAGACGGGAAATGCACGGCCTGGGTCAAGCGCTGACGCCAACCGCCCCGCCGCGAGCCGGACACCGGCGCCAGGGAATGCAGTTGCGCGATCTGCTTCTGCGACTCCAGATAGAACGCCTTGTGCAGCCCCCACATCATCAGCAGCAAGATCATCGAGAACGGCAACGAAGTCAGCACCACCGCTGACTTCAGCGCATCGATGCTGCCGGAGAACAGCAACGCACTGGTCACCAGCGCCGTCATCGCCCCCCAGAACACCCGTAGCCATTTCGGCCCGTCTTCATCCGGGTTGCCGCCCTTGGCGGAGAGCGTCGACAGCACCACGGTGCCGGAGTCGGCCGAGGTGACGAAGAAGACGAAGCTGATGAACACCGTCACCGCGATAACGGTTTTGCTCCACGGGTAGGTTTCCAGCAGCAGGTAGAGGGTCATCGACGGGTTGTCGATGGCTGACATACCGAGGGCACTCATGCCGTGGTTGAGCACCTGGTCGATGGCGCTATTGCCGAAGATCGACATCCACGCCAGGGTGAAACCGAGCGGAATCAACAGCACGCCGAAGACGAATTCGCGAATGGTCCGGCCACGGGAAATCCGTGCGATAAACAGGCCCACGAACGGCGACCACGCAATCCACCAGGCCCAATAAAACACCGTCCAGCCGCCCAGCCAGTCGCTGGGTTTGTCGTAGGCGTAGAGATCGAAACTCTTCATCGGCAACGCGCCGAGGTAATCGCCGATGTTCTGGATCAGCGTGTTGAGCAAGTGCTGAGTTGGGCCGGCGAACAACACGAACAGCAGCAGCGCACAGGCCAATAGCATGTTGATGTCGGACATCACCCGCACGCCTTTGTCGACGCCGGACACCGCGACGAGGATCGCTGCGCCCATCATCAACGTGATCAGGCCGACCTGAATCCACTGGGTGTGGGCGATGCCGAACAGGTAGTCCAGGCCCGAGTTGAGGTGCAACACCCCAAAGCCCATGTCGGCGCCGAGGCCGAACACTGTGGCGATGATGCCGAAGCCGTCCACCGCGTAACCGATCGGGCCGTTGATGCGTTTGCCGATCAGCGGATAGAGCGCCGAACGCAGGGCCAGTGGCAGGTTGTGGCGGTAGGCAAAGTAGGCCAGCGCCATGCCGACAAAGGCAAATACGCCCCAGCCATGCAGGCCCCAGTGCAGAAACAGAATCTGCATCGCCTGACGCGCCGCATCCGCCGTGCCGGCCTCGCCTTGTGGCGGTTGCGCCAAGTGGGTCAGCGGTTCGGACACGCAAAAGAAGAACAGCGTGATGCTGATCCCGGCGGCGAACAGCATGCCGGCCCAGGACAGGTAACTGAATTCGGGCTCGTCGTGGTCGGCACCGAGCTTGATCTTGCCGTAGCCGGACAAGGCGGTGACCACCACGAAGACCAGATACAGCGTCATCGCGAGCATGTAATACCAGCCGACCGTGTTGGCCGCCCAGTTTTGCGCTTCCAACAGCCAGGCGCCGGCCTGTTCAGGCATGGCGATGACGACAATGCCGAATAGCAGAATGAACGTCGCCGCGAAATAAAACACCGGCGGATTCATGCGGACCTGGCCGCTAGGAGGGAGGGACGATGCACTCATGAAAGGCGCACCTCAAGGGGGTGAAACAGGGCAATCAATAACGGACTCGGCAAAGGCAAGCCTCCTGTTGTGAGCGGGCAGCAAACCGGCGGTTTAACTTGAATGAGCGTTCAAGTTAAACATGAATAGGGTGCTAAGGACTAATCGCAAGGCTCGGCGGTACGTTCTGTACGCTAGCTCAAGGATGGGTATGACGGGGGATTTGGAGGATTCGTTCAGCGGCAAATTAGCTAAATGCCAGTATTTCGGCTCGGCCAGAAACCATTCGCGGGCAAGCCTCGCTCCTACAGGTTTTGTGTCGAACGATCATTTTGTGAACGACACAAAACCTGTAGGAGCGAGGCTTGCCCGCGAAGAGGCCAGCTCAGTCAACCAAGATTCCAGGCCTTACTTCTGCGCCCCGTCATCATGCTGCAAATTCGCCTGCGTCAGGTTGCACCCCGGTGGCACGCTACGGGTCAGCCAGACATTACCGCCAATGGTCGAGCCTTTGCCGATGGTGATCCGCCCCAGAATCGTCGCACCGGCATAGATCACCACATCATCCTCAACAATCGGATGTCGCGGATGGCCCTTCTGCAACTGGCCGTCCTCATCCGACGGGAAGCGCTTGGCGCCCAACGTCACGGCCTGATAAATCCGCACACGCTCGCCAATAATGGCGGTTTCGCCGATCACCACACCCGTCCCGTGATCGATGAAAAAGCTGCGACCGATCTGCGCGCCCGGATGGATATCGATACCGGTGGCCGAATGGGCAATTTCTGCGCTGATCCGTGCCAGCAGCGGCAGCCCGGCGCGGTACAAATGGTGCGCCAGACGGTGGTGAATCACCGCCAGAATTCCCGGATAGCACAGCAGCACTTCATCGACGCTGCGCGCCGCCGGGTCGCCGTGATAGGCCGCCAGCACATCGGTGTCCAGCAGACTGCGCAGCCCCGGCAATGCGAGGGCGAAATCCTGAATGATCGCAATGGTCTTGGCCTCGACTTCAGTGTCGGCCTCGGCGCTGTGGCGAGCGGCGTAACGCAGTTCGAGTCGCGCCTGGGCCAGCAACGCATTCAACGCGACGTCCAGGGTGTGGCCGACGTAAAAGTCTTCACTCTCCTCACGCAAATCCACCGGCCCCAGACGCATCGGGAATAGCGCACCGCACAGCGCTTCAAGAATCTCCGCCATGGCGGCCCGGGAAGGCAACTCGCGTCCGCCCTGCTCGCCGCTGGCGCGGCCGTTTTGTGCGCGCCACTGGTCACGCGCCGTACGCAGTTGGCTGACGATGGTCTGCAATTGCCAATGGCTGGAACGCTCGCTCACGGTAAAAACTCCTCACGGGCGGCCGGACTGTCTGGCCGCGTTGTCGGCGATTACTTTACGGCAAGGTCTGGAAGCCGAATTAAGAACCAATTGTGCTGTGTTCAGCACTTTCGGATATAAGCGATTGGCGGTTGCCCACGCATTTGGGCGTGCCTATAGTCCTGACATCTCCCTTGGCCAGTACGGACCCATGATCAAACAACAGCTTGCCCGCTTTAACCGCCTCGACCTCCTCGGCCACCCTACCTCGCTTGAAAAACTCGAACGGCTGTCGACCTGGCTCGGCCGTGATGTGTACGTCAAACGCGATGACCTGACACCGCTGGCCATGGGCGGCAACAAGCTGCGCAAACTCGAATACCTGGCGGCCGATGCCTTGGCCCAGGGCGCCGACACGTTGATTACCGCCGGCGCGCTTCAGTCCAACCACGTGCGCCAGACCGCCGCCATTGCCGCCAGGCTTGGCTTGAGCTGCGTCGCGCTGCTGGAAAACCCGTTGGGCACCGACGACGCCAACTACCTGGGCAACGGCAATCGGCTGCTGCTCGACCTGTTCGATGCCAAGGTCGAGCTGGTGGAAAACCTCGACAACGCCGACGAGCAACTGCAAGCCCTGGCCGACCGTCTGCGCAACAACGGCAAAAAGCCGTATCTGGTGCCGATTGGTGGCTCCAATGCCCTGGGCGCTCTGGGTTATGTACGCGCCGGGCTGGAACTGGCGGAACAGATCAAGGACACCGGCCTGCAATTTGCCGCCGTGGTTCTGGCCTCGGGCAGCGCCGGGACCCATGGCGGTCTGGCGCTGGCGTTGAGTGAAGCACTGCCGGATTTGCCAGTGATTGGTGTCACGGTGTCCCGCAGCGACGAAGATCAGCGCCCGAAAGTCCAAGGCCTCGCCGAACGCACGGCCGAGTTACTGGGCGTGAGCCTGCCGGCGAGTTTCAAGGTCGAACTGTGGGACGAATATTTCGGCCCGCGTTATGGCGAGCCGAATGCCGGGACACTGGCGGCGGTGAAGCTGGTGGCGAGTCAGGAAGGGTTGCTGCTGGATCCGGTGTACACCGGCAAGGCGATGGCCGGATTGCTCGACGGCATTGGTCGTCAGCGTTTCAACGACGGTCCGATCATCTTCCTGCACACCGGCGGGGCACCGGCGTTGTTTGCCTACAAAGACTTCCTGTAGTGATCGTTCCCACGCTCTGCGTGGGAATGCAGCCCGTGACGCTCCGCGTCACTGGACGCGGAGCGTCCCATGAGGCATTCCCACGCAGAGCGTGGGAACGATCTCGATCTCATATTCAATAAAAGTATAACAAACTCGATATTTATTATTTTCCTATCTAAAAGCGCCATCATATAGTCACGCCGCAGGCGAATTTGCAGCGAGACGCATACGCTGCTTTAGGGCAGGATATTGCAGTCGTCCAAATCCCGATTTTGCCAACATTCCTAAAAGCGTCTTCATAAGAAAACACAGGGGCTTGTCATGAATTTTTCCGCAATACGTCGAAATCTGCTGGTCGGTTCGCTGGGCCTGGCACTGAGCGCCGGTCTACTGGGGCAAGCGGTTGCCGGTGAGCAGCTGCAAAAAATCAAGGACGCAGGCGTGATCAACGTCGGTCTGGAAGGCACTTACCCTCCGTTCAGCTTCGTCGACGCCGACGGCAAACTGGCCGGTTTCGAAGTCGAGTTCTCCGAAGCCCTGGCCAAAGAACTGGGGGTGAAGGTCAAACTGCAACCGACCAAATGGGACGGCATCCTCGCGGCGCTGGAATCCAAGCGTCTGGATGCGGTAATCAACCAGGTGACCATCTCCGAAGAGCGCAAGAAGAAGTATGACTTCTCCGAGCCGTACACCGTTTCCGGGATTCAGGCGCTGGTGCTGACCAAGAAGGCTGCGGAGCTGAACATCAAGTCTGCCGCCGATCTGGCCGGTAAGAAAGTCGGCGTAGGCCTGGGCACCAACTACGAGCAGTGGCTCAAGGACAATCAGCCTAAAGCCATCATCAAGACTTATGACGATGATCCGACCAAGTTCCAGGACCTGCGCGTCGGCCGTATCGACGCCATTCTGATCGACCGCCTCGCCGCGCTGGAATACGCCAAGAAAGCCAAGGACACAACCGCCGCCGGCGAAGCGTTCTCCCGTCAGGAAGCCGGTATTGCCCTGCGCAAAGGCGAGCCTGAGTTGCTGGCTGCGGTGAACAAAGCCATCGACAAGCTGCGTGCCGACGGTACGCTGAAGAAGCTTTCGGAAAAATACTTCAGCGCTGACGTCACTCAATAATGGAAGAAGCTTTCCAACTCGCACTGGACTCTCTGCCCTTCCTGCTCAAGGGGGCCTACTACACGGTCATCTTGAGCCTGGGCGGGATGTTCTTCGGCCTCATGCTGGGCTTCGGCCTGGCACTGATGCGCCTGTCGCGCTTCAAGCTGGTGAGCTGGATCGCCCGCATCTACGTGTCGTTCTTTCGCGGCACGCCGTTGCTGGTGCAACTGTTCGTGATCTATTACGGCTTGCCGCAATTGGGCATGGAACTCGATCCGCTGCCGGCTGCCCTGATCGGCTTCTCGCTGAACATGGCCGCTTACGCCTGTGAAATCCTGCGTTCCGCGATCAGCTCCATCGAACGCGGTCAGTGGGAAGCTGCCGCCAGCATCGGCATGACCCGTGCGCAGACCCTGCGCCGGGCCATCATCCCGCAAGCAATGCGCACTGCATTGCCGCCGCTGGGCAACAGCTTCATTTCGCTGGTCAAGGACACCGCGCTGGCCGCCACCATCCAGGTGCCGGAACTGTTCCGCCAAGCGCAGCTGATCACAGCACGCACCTTCGAAGTGTTCACCATGTACCTTGCCGCCGCGCTGATCTACTGGATTCTGGCCACGGTGCTGTCGCACCTGCAGAACAAGTTGGAAGAGCGGGTCAATCGGCACGACCAGGAGTCCTGACCCCATGATTGTCGTGGAAAAACTGACAAAGCAGTTCAAGGGTCAAGTGGTGCTCAACGGCATCGATCTGCAAGTGAAGGAAGGCGAGGTGGTGGCAATCATCGGGCCTAGCGGCTCGGGTAAAACCACCTTCCTGCGATGCCTGAATTTTCTGGAAGAACCCACCAGCGGCCGGATCAAGGTCGGTGACATCGAGATCGATGGCAGCCGCCCGTTGAACCAGCAGCAGAGCCTGGTGCGGCGCTTGCGTCAGCACGTCGGCTTCGTGTTCCAGAACTTCAACTTGTTCCCCCATCGCACCGCCCTGGAAAACGTCATCGAAGGCCCGATCATCGTGAAGAAGATCCCGCACGCCGACGCCGTTGCCCTGGGTAAAAAGCTTTTGGCCAGGGTTGGCCTGGCAGGCAAGGAAGACGCTTACCCGCGACGCCTTTCCGGTGGTCAGCAACAGCGTGTGGCGATTGCCCGTGCGCTGGCGATGGAGCCGGAAGTGATCCTGTTCGATGAACCCACCTCAGCGCTCGATCCGGAGCTGGTGGGTGAAGTGCTGGCGACCATCCGCAGCCTGGCCGAAGAGAAGCGCACCATGGTTATCGTCACCCACGAAATGGGCTTTGCCCGGGACGTGGCCAACCGTGTGGTGTTTTTCGACAAAGGTGTGATCGTCGAGCAAGGTGAAGCCAAGGCGCTGTTTGCCAACCCTAAAGAAGAGCGGACCAAACAGTTCCTCAGCAAGTTCCTGAATAACGCCAACCATTAATATCGCTTCACCACTTGTTAACTTCCATGGATGGAAGTGACAACTTCTCCCGCACCAACATCTCCCGACACTGTCTTCTCGTTCATTCGAACAATAGATCAGTTTTTACAACTGCATGCGGTACATATA
This sequence comes from Pseudomonas sp. NPDC099000, assembly GCF_044759925.1. Classification (NCBI taxonomy): domain Bacteria; kingdom Pseudomonadati; phylum Pseudomonadota; class Gammaproteobacteria; order Pseudomonadales; family Pseudomonadaceae; genus Pseudomonas; species Pseudomonas sp. NPDC099000. The sequence continues at coordinate 9,068 of NZ_JBIWAF010000016.1, read as the reverse complement.
TATGTCCTGCAACAGATTTAACTCGCCTAACATTCGCCAAATCCAGAGCCCTCACCGCGTACACGATCGCCGCCACCCACGCCTGAAAATCGATAAATACGCGGCGAAATTCGACAGAGCGGTGCGGCTTATTAACTTCAAAGCGTAGGATATTTCTGAATAGCGCTGAATACCCTACTTAACTAGCCAGCTCTATTGACACCTATTCAAGCGCACTCTTATCTAGTCGCCAGCAGGCGTCAGCCATCGTTCAAAATCATTATTGAAACTTGCAAATAGTGAACAACTTTGTTGCTCGGTAATACACGCCTTTTGATCTTTCAGAAACGGACTTCGCTGCAAGGCTTCAAGGAGAAACCCATGACAAGCACCTCGAATAAATCCGGACTTGCGGCCCCTACCCTGGCGCAATCCCACAAGACTGGCATCAATGTCACTTCGGCGGCCCATCTGCTGATCGATGTGGCGCCCTACCCCGGCATGGACGAAGGCGACCTGATCGAACTGTTCTGGGACAACTGCTACGTCGCCTCCCGCGTTCTCATGGCCGATGATGTCGGCGAAGTCGTCAGCCTGCGCGTGCCGCAAAGCTTCATCGCCAATGGCTCCTCCTGCATTCACTACCGCGTCATGCAGGTCGGACAAGGGCCGGCGCTGTCGCTCGCTACGCGAGTACAGATCAAGCTCGATTGCCCGGGCGGTCAGCCACTCACGCTGTGCGGTCACGAAAACGAGTACCTGGCACCGGTGGGCATCCCCGAAACCATTCGCCGTCAAGGGGTCAATCCGAACCAGATCAAACGCGGCGTACCCTTGACCATCGAGCCTTACCTGAACATGGCCGTCGACGATGAAATCACCCTGCGCTGGGGCGATGTGCGCATGGACTTGCCGCAGCTCAAGGCCAACGAGGTGGGCCAGCCGGTTCAGGTCTGGGTGCCGCCGGCGATCATTCTCGAAGCCGGTGAAGACCTCCGGCTGGAAGTGACTTACTGCATCCTCGATCGAGTGGGCAACAACTCCGGCTGGGCACCGCCGCGCAGGCTCAAGATCGGTTGCAACAATCCCTATCTGAAAGTGCCGTTCAAAGAAGAATTGAAAGCCGCCGAAACGCGCAAACCCTGAAAACACCGCCGTCTTTGTAGGAGCGAGGCTTGCCCGCGAAGGCGGTGTGCCAGTCAACATCAAAGGTGCCCGACACTCCGCCTTCGCGGGCAAGCCTCGCTCCTACAGGGGAAAGCAGCACCCTTCTATGCATATTCCTAAAAGTTAGTTTATTTAATTTTTATACGCGCTTACGGTATATGCACCGGACCACCGGACATTCTTGTTTTTATTTCGCCGCAACCATCGCGGCGACCCATGAGATGTGAGGTAGGTATGGTCCGGAACACAATCACCCCAGTGCAGATCGCCAGGGCATTGCGTGCAGCCAAGGAGCGGCACTGATGTCCAGTCTGGCAGATGCAATCGTTCAGAGTGATCTGGACATCGCCCCCCTGTTGTTGCCCGCGCAGGTCTTGCGCAACGACGCACAAGCCATCAAGGCCGCCCATGAGCTGGCGCAAGTCGCCCGCCTGCAAGCAGCCAAACGTGACCGGCAGCGCAAGTTGCCATGGTCGGAAATCGAACAGTTCACCCGCAGCGGATTAGGCAGCATTGCCATCCCGCGCGAGTACGGTGGCCCGCAGGTTTCGTTCGTCACCCTGGCCGAGGTCTTCGCGATCATTTCCGCGGCGGACCCGGCACTGGGACAGATCCCGCAGAACCAGTTCGGCATCCTCAATCTGGTGCTCGGCAGCGCCACCGAGGCGCAGAAAAAACAGCTGTTCAAAAGCGTGCTCGAAGGCTGGCGCATCGGCAATGCCGGGCCGGAACGCGGCACCAAAAACACCCTCGAACTCAAGGCACGGATCACCGCTGACGGGGATGGTTTTGTCATCAGCGGCCAGAAGTTTTACTCCACCGGCGCACTGTTCGCCCACTGGGTGGCGGTCAAGGCGCTGAACGACGACGGCAAACAAGTGCTGGCCTTCGTCCGTCGCGGCACACCGGGCCTGCGCATCGTCGATGACTGGTCGGGCTTCGGTCAGCGCACCACCGCCAGCGGCACCATTTTGCTCAACAACGTGCGGGTCGACGCCGAGCTGGTGGTGGACAATTGGAAGATAAACGAGAGCCCGAACATCCAGGGTGCCGTGTCGCAACTGATTCAAGCCGCCATCGACGCCGGCATCGCTCGCGGTGCCATCGATGACGCTATCGAATTCGTGAAAACCCGCGCCCGGCCATGGATCGACGCCAAGGTCGAACGGGCCAGCGATGACCTCTACGTCATCGCCGATATCGGCAAGTTGAAAATCGAACTGCACGCCGCCGAAGCGCTGCTGCGCAAGGCCGGGCAAGTGCTCGATCAGGTCAGCGCCGCGCCACTCACTGCCGAGTCCGCCGCGCGCGCTTCGATTGCCGTCGCTGAAGCGAAAGTGCTGACCACCGAGATCTCGCTGCTCGCCAGCGAAAAGCTCTTCGAACTGGCCGGCAGCCGCGCGACGCTCGCCGAGTTCAATCTCGACCGTCATTGGCGCAACGCCCGCGTGCACACGCTGCACGACCCGGTGCGCTGGAAATATCACGCGGTCGGGACTTACCACCTCAACGGCACGCTGCCCGCTCGCCACTCCTGGATCTAACGACCAGAACACTTTTGACCAGATCTCTGGAGAAACACATGACTCTTTCTCACCACGTCGCGGTCATAACCAGCGATGAGCAAGCCCTGATCGTCGCTACCGATCTGGCCGAAGATTTCAAACGCGACAGCGCCCTGCGCGACCGCGAACGTCGCCTGCCGCACCCGGAGCTGGAAGTGTTTTCCCGCTCGGGCCTCTGGGGCATCAGCGTGCCAAAAGAATACGGTGGCGCCGGCGTGTCCAACGTCACCCTGGCCAAGGTCATCACACTGATTGCCCAGGCTGACGGCTCACTCGGACAGATCCCGCAGAACCATTTCTACGCCCTCGAAGTGCTGCGCGTGAATGGCAGCGAAGAGCAGAAAAAACGTTTGTACGCCGAAGTATTGGCCGGCCAGCGCTTCGGCAATGCCTTGGCGGAACTGGGCACCAAAACCGCCCATGACCGTGTCACGAGCCTGACTCGCGACGGTGATGGTTATCGCATCAACGGCCGCAAGTTCTACGCGACCGGCGCGATCTATGCGCAACGCATTCCGACCTCCGTCGTGGATGAAAACGGCGTGCAGCAATTGGCGTTCGTCCCCCACAACAGCAAAGGCCTGACCGTCATCGACGACTGGAGCGGTTTCGGCCAGCGCACCACCGGCAGCGGTTCGGTGGTGTTCGAAGACGTCTACGTCGCCGCCGAAGACGTGATCCCTTTTCAAAGTGCCTTCGAGCGCCCGACCCCTGTCGGCCCATTGGCGCAGATTCTTCACGCCGCCATCGACACCGGCATCGCCCGCGCCGCGTATGAAGATGCCCTGCACTTCGTGCGCACCAAAACCCGGCCGTGGATCGATGCCACCCATGAAAAAGCCACTGACGACCCGTTGACCATCAAGAGCTTCGGCCACTTGAGCATTCGCCTGCACGCTGCCGAAGCCTTGCTGGAACGCTCCGGCGAATTCCTCGACAAGGCCCAGGCCAACTCCAACGCCGAGACCGTCGCTGCTGCCTCGATTGCCGTCGCCGAAGCCCGCGCTCTGAGCACCGAAATTTCCCTCGCCGCCGGCAGCACGCTGTTTGAACTGGCCGGCAGCCAGGCGACGCTGATCGAACACGGCCTCGATCGCCACTGGCGCAACGCCCGGGTGCACACCCTGCACGACCCGGTGCGCTGGAAGTATCACGCCGTCGGCAATTACTACCTCAACGATGAAAACCCTCCGTTGCGAGGGACCCTCTGATGGCCGAGGCGAAAAAGAAGATCCTGCTCAACGCGTTCAACATGAACTGCATCGGGCACATCAACCATGGCCTGTGGACGCATCCACGGGACACCTCCACCCAATACAAAACCATCGAATACTGGACCGAACTGGCGCAGTTGCTGGAGCGCGGGTTGTTCGACGGCCTGTTCATCGCCGATATCGTCGGCGTGTACGACGTCTACCAGAACTCGGTCGACGTGCCGCTGAAAGAGTCGATCCAGCTGCCGGTCAACGACCCGCTGCTGCTGGTTTCAGCCATGGCGGCGGTGACGAAAAATCTCGGCTTCGGCCTCACCGCCAACCTGACGTACGAACCGCCGTATCTGTTCGCCCGGCGCATGTCGACGCTCGATCACCTGAGTCGCGGCCGGGTTGGCTGGAACATCGTCACCGGTTACCTCGACAGCGCCGCCAAAGCCATGGGCCTGAGCGAACAGGTGGAACACGATCGCCGTTACGACCAGGCCGATGAATACCTCGAAGTGCTCTACAAACTCTGGGAAGGCAGCTGGGAAAACGGCGCGGTGCTGAATGACCCGCAACAGCGGATCTACGCCCAACCGGAAAAAGTGCACAAGGTCGAGCACAAGGGCGAGTTCTATCAGGTCGAGGGTTATCACCTCTGCGAGCCGTCGCCGCAGCGCACGCCGGTGCTGTTCCAGGCCGGCAGTTCCGATCGCGGTTTGCTGTTCGCCGGGCGTCATGCCGAGTGCGTGTTCATCAGCGGGCAGAACAAACCGTCGACCAAGGTTCAGGTGGACAAGGTTCGCGCCAGCGCTGTTGAAGCCGGGCGTAACCCCGAGGACATCAAAGTGTTCATGGGCTTGAACGTGATTGTCGGTGCCACCGAAGAGCTTGCCTGGAAGAAGCACGCCGAGTACCTCAGTTACGCCAGCGCTGAAGCAGGCGTAGCGCATTTTTCGGCGTCGACCGGAATCGATTTTTCCGAATACGAGATCGACGAACCGATCCAGTACGTGAAGAGCAACGCGATCCAGTCGGCGACCAAAAACCTGCAAAACAACGACTGGACCCGGCGCAAATTGCTTGAGCAACACGCCCTCGGCGGTCGCTACATCACGGTGGTGGGTTCGCCTGAGCAAGTGGCGGACGAACTCGAATCGTGGATCGCCGAGACCGGGCTGGATGGCTTCAACCTGACACGGATTGTCACGCCGGAAAGCTATGTGGATTTCATTGAACTGGTGATCCCGGAGTTACAGCGGCGTGGGTCGTACAAGACGGTTTATGACGACGGCAGCCTGCGGGAAAAGCTGTTTCACGGTGAAGCGCATTTGCCTGAGCAACATACCGGTTCGGCCTACCGCCGCTAAAAGCTTCGCGGGCAAGCCTCGCTCCTACAGGTATCGAGTCGTTCATAAATGTCCGATACGACGCTGAACCTGTAGGAGCGAGGCTGGCCCGCGAAGAGGCCCGCCCAAACACCCTAAATTTATGTACTGACTGGAAAATCCACCATGAAAAAGACCTGCCTCTCCCACCCAGTCAAAGCACTGGTCCTGGCCCTCGGCCTCTTCAGCTCTGTCACCTTCGCCGCCGACGCGCCGCTGAAAGTCGGCACCACCGCCGCCTTCGCCATCCCGCTGGAAGCCGCCGTCGAGGAAGCCAAAAAACAAGGCCTGCAAGTCGACCTGGTGGAGTTCAGCGACTGGATCGCCCCCAACGTCAGCCTAGCGGCTGGCGACATCGACGTGAATTACTTCCAGCACGTCCCGTTCCTGGAAAACGCCAAGGCCGCCGCCGGTTTTGACCTGGTGCCGTTCGCGCCGGGGATCATCAACAACGTCGGCCTCTACTCGAAAAAATACAAAAGCTTCGACGAGCTGCCACAAGGCGCCAGCGTCGCCATCGCCAACGACCCGATCAACAGCGGTCGCGGCCTGCAACTGTTGGCCAAGGCCGGGCTGATCACCCTCAAACCGGGTGTTGGCTACAAGGCCACCGAAGAAGACATCATCGCCAACCCGAAGAAAATCAAAATCCTCCAGGTTGAAGCCGTGCAGCTTGTACGCGCCTATGACGACGCCGATCTGGTCCAGGGCTACCCGGCCTACATTCGCCTGTCGAAGACTTTCGATGCCGGTTCGGCGTTGCTGTTTGATGGCCTCGATCACAAGGAATACGTGATCCAGTTCGTGATCCAGCCCAAGAGCAAAACCGACCCGCGCCTGATCAAGTTCGTCGACATCTACCAGCACTCGCCGGCCGTTCGTGCGGCGCTGGACAAGGCTCACGGCAAGCTCTATCAAGCTGGCTGGGAAAGCTGAGGATGACGGCCGCCATCCAACGGCGACTGGATATTCCAGAGCCACATAAAGCCGAACAGACCGAACTGCATCCGGACCTGAACCGTGCCCATGTGCGCTTCATCGGCCTGGGTAAAACCTACACCGGCCAGCAGGGTCCGGTGGCGGCGTTGCACGGCATCGACCTGGCGATCCAGCGCGGTGAGGTGTTCGGCATCATCGGTCGCAGCGGCGCCGGCAAGTCGTCGCTGATCCGCACCATCAACCGCCTCGAACAACCGAGCAGCGGGCGGGTGCTGATCGATCAAGTGGACATCGGCGAGTTCGACGAAGACCGCCTGGTCGCGCTGCGCCGACGGATCGGCATGATCTTCCAGCACTTCAACCTGATGTCGGCCAAGACCGTTTGGCAGAACGTCGAATTGCCGCTGAAAGTGGCCGGTGTGCCCAAGGAAAAACGCGAACAGAAAGTCCGCGAACTGCTGGAGCTGGTGGGCCTGCAAGGCAAGCACAAGGCCTATCCGGCGCAACTGTCCGGCGGACAGAAACAGCGTGTCGGCATCGCCCGCGCCCTGGTGCACGACCCGGAAATCCTGCTGTGCGACGAAGCCACGTCGGCGCTGGATCCGGAGACCACGCAATCGATCCTCGGCCTGCTGCGTGAGATCAATCAGCGGCTTGGTTTGACCATTGTGCTGATCACCCACGAGATGGCGGTGATCCGCGATATCTGTGATCGGGTGGTGGTGCTGGAACACGGGAAAATCGTCGAGCAAGGGCCGGTCTGGGAAGTGTTCGGCAACCCGCAGCATGAGGTCAGCAAAACCTTGCTCGCGCCGCTGCAACACGCTCTGCCGGAAGAACTGCAAAGCCGTTTGAGCCTACAACCTCAGTCCTCGGACGCGGCGGTTGTGTTGCGTTTGCAGTTCACCGGCAGCGCCACGAACGAACCGGACCTGGCAGCGCTGTTCAGCGCCCTCGGCGGTCGCGTGAGGTTGCTGCAAGGTGGCGTGGAGCGCATTCAGGGCCACGCGCTAGGGCAATTGCTGCTGGCGGTGACCGGTTCGGCGCTCGGCGCTGAAGAACTGCGCCAGCGCGCTGGCAACTGGGCGCAACAGGCGGAGGTATTGGGTTATGTGGTTTGATCGCTTGCTGCAAGGCTTCATCGACACGTTTTTGATGGTCGGCGTGTCGTCGCTGATTGCGCTGCTGGCGGGCATTCCGCTGGCGGTGATTCTGGTCACCAGCACCAAGGGCGGCATCTACGAAGCACCCGCGCTGAACCGCGCACTGGGCGCCTTCGTGAACCTGTTCCGCTCGATTCCGTTTCTGATTCTGATGGTGGCGCTGATTCCGTTTACCCGGTTGATCGTCGGCACCACGTACGGTGTCTGGGCCGCCGTGGTGCCGCTGACGATTGCAGCCACGCCGTTCTTTGCGCGCATTGCCGAAGTCAGCTTGCGCGAGGTGGACCATGGCTTGGTCGAAGCGGCGCAAGCGATGGGTTGCCGACGCTGGCACATCGTCTGGCATGTGTTGTTGCCCGAGGCACTGCCGGGGATTGTCGGTGGTTTCACCATTACGTTGGTGACCATGATCAACTCGTCGGCCATGGCCGGGGCGATTGGTGCGGGTGGGTTGGGGGACATTGCGTACCGGTATGGGTATCAGCGGTTTGATAGCCAGATCATGCTGACGGTGATTGTGCTGCTGGTGGTGTTGGTGGCGATTATCCAGCTCGGTGGGGATCGGTTGGCGCGGGGCCTAAACAAACGCTGAATGCGGTACGGTTGAAGGGCTTTTGTGGCGAGGGGGCTTGCCCCCGTTGGGCTGCGAAGCGGCCCCAAAAACCTGACGACCTGTTTTGCCTGACACACCTCTTTGAATGGCTTGGGGGCTGCTTCGCAACCCAACGGGGGTAAACCCCCTCGCCACAAAAGCACTCTCGGCACAGGCAATTTCCTTCGTGACAGGGGGAACATTTCCCACAGGAAAATCAGTGTGCCTACAGGCCTGGTCCCTTTCATTTGCAGGACATTTCCTAGATCATTCCGCTCGCTTGCGCCTGCCAATTCCGGTGGCTAGTCTTCGGTCCGTCACTGCATATCAGTGATCGGGTTTAGTAGCCCGGAACAATAGGCGTATGGCGGTTCCATGCTCATGCCCGGTGTTTTTTACCGCGTGCAGAAAATGGCGGCTGTGCGTGGGGCACTCTCGGGTGCACCGGTTTTCCTATTGACCGGCCTACTACCTGCGCACAGCTGCCACCCACCGCTTAGTAGGCGAAGGTGTCAGCTCCCCTGCAGCAATAGGAGCAACACCAATGAAAAGATCTGTCCCCGATCCACCTCCCGAAACGTCCACCCAAGGCAAACCCTCCGACGATCCGCCAAGAGACCGTTCCGCTCTTTATCGTGCAATCGATTTCTACCTCACCGGTGAACAGCCTTCGGCGCCCGATGAACTGCGGTTCTACAACGTCAGTGAAGACGTGAGCTTTGAAGACACCCAACTTTATGTCGCGGATCTGCTGCGATGCGCCTCGGTCACTGCGTATCAGTGTGGCGATCACCTCAAGGGGGCGGATCGGGCTATGGTGTTCTCTGTCTGGCATTTGCTGGAGATTGCCAAAGCCATGGTTGATCGATCCATTGATTGTTTGGGGATGAAGCAGGGCTGAGTTATCGGTCGGCAGTGAAATCGCCTTCGCGGGCAAGCCTCGCTCCTACAGTTGACCGAGTTGTCCAGACGGACGCGGTTCCCTGTAGGAGCGAGGCTGAACTGGTCCAGTAATTTTGGACATTTTTTTCGGTTCTCACGCCGCCAGCTTTTCCGCTGCTACAGGTGAGTGGTAA
>NZ_JBIWAF010000015.1:0-142452 GCF_044759925.1 Pseudomonas sp. NPDC099000 | reverse complement strand
CCAGTCAAGGGCGCCCACTCGGAACAGGTAGACAAGACCTGCCAAAAGAATTGCTATGAAAACGAGAGCTTCGACGAATCCGGTCCAGCCGCTTTCGCGGACGGACACAGACCAGGCAAAGAGAAAGAGGGCTTCGATATCGAAGATCACGAAGAGCATCGCGACCAGATAGAATTTGGCTGAGAGCCGCAAGCGGGCGCCACCTGTAGGTAGCATGCCGGACTCGAACGGTTCGTTTTTGCTGCGGCCCCAGGCTTTTGACCCGAGGAGGCTGGAGACGCCAAGCATGAAGGCGCAAAGGCCGACGACGCCCAGAAGGAAAATGGCAAAGCCCCAGTTGTGGGCCATGAGTCCTGTCGCTTCGGGCATGCTGGTAATCCTTAACAGAGAGCAAAGGTCTCTGAGCTTGAATAGAAACAAAGCAGTGACGATATGTCGCAGCAATCAATCCCGCTGATTTTATGGCACAACACCGTGCAAGTAAAATTCAGATAGCGAAATTATTTAATGGAATAAGGACATAACGTACCTCCAAAGCCCCGCAGCCCATGCGTTGCGGGCATTAGCCGGGTTTTCATCAATATTGTTTTGTAGGGAATGTAACGAACATAGTTGTGGCTAAATGATAATCAATGCTGTTTGGCTTGGTTTTTAAACTGTTTAACGGGTGAGTGAGTGGGAAGTTGTCTTATATAGCTGTTACTGCAAGTAGCGGCGATGCACGTTTTACCTCGGTTTTTTGCGTGCGGTACCGCTCTGGATCAATGTTTTTTGAGTGCGCCGCCACCCGTAGGAGCGAGGCTTGCCCGCGAAGAACGATGACGCGGTATTCCTGCAATACCGCGGCGCATTGTTCGCGGGCAAGCCTCGCTCCTACGGGTGTGGGGGAAATTGCAGGCAAAAAAACGCCCCGAACCAGTCGGGGCGTCAGATGTGCGGCGTTGCGGTTAGCTTTCTATCCGGTCCGCAACGGCCGTTAGCTCAGGCGAAGCAGATCAGTGGAACTGTTCTTCTTCAGTCGAACCGGTCAGCGCGGTCACCGAAGACGAGCCACCTTGAATTACGGTGGTCATGTCGTCGAAGTAGCCGGTGCCCACTTCCTGCTGGTGAGCCACGAAGGTGTAACCCTTGGAAGCGTCAGCGAACTCTTGCTCTTGCAGCTTCACGTAGGCAGTCATGTCGTTGCGGGCGTAGTCGTGCGCCAGGTTGAACATGCTGTGCCACATGTTGTGAATGCCGGCCAGGGTGATGAACTGGTGCTTGTAACCCATGGCGGACAGTTCGCGCTGGAACTTGGCGATGGTCGCGTCGTCCAGGTTTTTCTTCCAGTTGAAGGAAGGCGAGCAGTTGTACGACAGCAGTTGGTCCGGGTATTCCTTTTTGATCGCTTCAGCGAAGCGACGAGCCTCGTCCAGATCTGGCTTGGCGGTTTCGCACCAGATCAGGTCGGCGTACGGAGCGTAAGCCAGGCCGCGAGCGATCGCCTGGTCCAGGCCGGCGCGCACTTTGTAGAAGCCTTCCTGGGTGCGTTCGCCAGTCACGAATGGCTGGTCGTACGGGTCGCAATCGGAAGTCAGCAGGTCAGCCGCGTTAGCGTCGGTACGAGCCAAAATGATGGTCGGCGTGCCAGCAACGTCGGCCGCCAGACGGGCAGCGGTCAGCTTCTGTACAGCTTCCTGGGTAGGAACCAGTACCTTGCCGCCCATGTGGCCACATTTTTTCACGGAAGCCAGTTGGTCTTCGAAGTGAACGCCGGCGGCGCCTGCTTCGATCATGCTTTTCATCAGCTCGTAAGCGTTCAGAACGCCGCCGAAACCGGCTTCAGCGTCAGCCACGATCGGTGCGAAGTAGTCGATGTAACCTTCGTCGCCCGGGCCTTTGCCGGCTTTCCACTGGATCTGGTCGGCACGACGGAACGAGTTGTTGATGCGCTTGACCACGGTTGGAACCGAATCCACCGGGTACAGCGACTGGTCCGGGTACATCGATTCGGCGGAGTTGTTGTCCGCAGCAACCTGCCAGCCCGACAGGTAGATCGCCTGGATACCGGCTTTGACTTGTTGTACAGCCTGGCCGCCGGTCAGGGCGCCCATGCAGTTGACGAAATCTTTATCAGGACGGAAGGATGGCTTGGCGCCCTGGGTGACCAGGTTCCACAGCTTCTCGGCGCCCAGTTTTGCAAAGGTGTGCTCAGGTTGAACCGAGCCACGCAGGCGGACGACGTCAGCAGCGGAGTAAGCGCGTGTCACGCCTTTCCAGCGTGGGTTTTCAGCCCAATCTTTTTCGAGGGCTGCAATTTGCTGTTCGCGTGTCAGTGCCATGGAGATAAACCTCGTCGCATAGGTCTGGGTGGAAAATTCCTGCTCCTGCCAGATACGCATTTCGAAAAGGGCGTAAGAGGCTGCTCGCTGACCAGAAGCTTAGGTGGTCAAGTCGGATTCGGCGGGATTGGCGACGGGATGAACGATGGGCTCGAGGGGAAGTGAGCAGGTAAGGGCGAACTGGCGAGCGCATTCGGGCGTCGTGGGCCTTGGTACGAACTTCAGTGTGGAGCCGGGTTACCTAATTACGCTTCCGTCCCTCGGGACAACTTCGTTCCAGTCGGCAACCTCGTCAAACACACCTTGTGGGCGGTACAGACACGAAGCGGCTCGCGGGGTAGATGCGAGCAGCGCTTCGAAGGCCCTTGCCAGGGCCCCTGATTAGCGGGAGCGAGGCCATCATGCCTTTGCTTTTTTAGATCGTCAAACGTTTTGTAGTGCTTTTTTTTAGGCACTACATCTTTGGTCTAATACGACTAATCAGTCAGTTTTCGGTGGTTTAGTCCAAAGTATCGACTTTCACCCGCAGGGTCATGTCATCCCGGCCCTGAGTCGAGTAGCTGCGGGTCTGGCCCTGTTTGTCGGCCTGAGTCTGACGGTTCACACCGGCCAGGGTGATCCACTCGCCCAGGCGTCCCGTGACAGTTGTGTCGGTACTTTGCACATTCACTACATCGGGACGTTCCTGGCTCACGCGGTCACGGTTGGTACTGATCGCCAGGTGAACGATGTCGCCGGTGACGCTGGCGGTGACATAGAAACCCTGGGTGACGTTGCGGTACTCGGTCTGGCTGCGCGGATCACCGTAGGAGTCGGTCTGAGTGCTGGTGAGCGGTACGCTCTGGCCGACCTGAATCAGCGCCGGTGCGCCTTCACTGGCCTGAATCTGCTGGATGCCGCCATCGCGGCTGTCGGTGCTGCGATTGATGATGCGTGTCTGGCTCGGCTTGGCGCCGTTGACCGAGTAACCCTGGTCGCCCTGGAAGTTGTTTTCGTTGGTGTCGACGGTGATCAGCAGGCGCTTGGCGGCAACATCGAGTTGGGAGACCAGGGCCTTAAGTTCGTCGATCTTGCGCTGATCGGCATTGACGATCAGTTGATTGCCGTAGGCGCTGACCTGGCCGTCCTTGCCGATGAAATCCTGTGCCATGGGCAGCATATCGGCGCTGGTGCGATAGTTCAGGGGCACGATCTCGGTGGCTGCCATGGCTGAAAAACTGCACGTCAGCAGCAGCGTGGTGAGCAGGGTGCGTAGGGGCATATCCGTTATCTCCGACATCTTGAAGTGTTGATATTGCCAGTTTGTCGGCCCGGCGTGGGGCAAGTTGAATCGTAGACAGCAAAACGCCCCGGCATCGGTCGATGGCGGGGCGTTTTGTGGTGTTCTTCAGGGCCTCTTCGCGGGCAAGCCTCGCTCCTACAGGTTCAGTGCGATCCTTGTAGGAGCGAGGCTTGCCCGCGAATGGGGCGTCTCGTTATCAAACCGAGTGCCGCACCATGTCCACATGCGGAATCCCTGCTTCCAGGAACTCCTCACTGACCAGGCTGAAACCCAAACGCTCATAGAACGCCGTGGCCTGGACCTGTGCGCTCAGCATCTGCTGCTGCAACCCGCGTTTCTCGGCTTCACCGATCACCGCTTGCATCAGCGCATCGCCGACTTTCAAACCGCGCCAGTCTTTGAGTACCGAAACCCGGCCAATGTGCCCATCGGGCAGCAGGCGGGCGGTGCCAATCGGAAAGTCACCTTCGAAGGCCAGGAAATGCACCGCCGTTGCGTCATCGGCATCCCACTCCAGCTCAGGCGGAACGGATTGCTCGGCAATGAACACCGTCTCACGAATGCGCCGGATCTCGGCGTTGTCCTTTTGCCAGTCTGCGACACGTACGTGAATTTTATTCATCAGCGAACCCCAGGCTTCCTTGCTTGATCAGTTCGCACAGCAGGCCGCGACCGTCTTCGTCGCTCAGCCATTCGCCCAGGTTGTCGCTGTGCAGGGAGTCGGCAGCGCAGATCATTTTCAGCAGCTCGCGCAGCTTGCCCGGCAGATAACGGCTCTGGCCGCTGGCAAACAGCAACAGGTCGTCATCGACTTCGGACCAGGCCAGGCGTGCGCTCGGGTTGCGGATCAGTATCGCGCCTTGCTCCAGGCTCGCGAGCAAATCGTCTTCTTCGATCTCTTCCGGACCCGCCACCAGTTCCGGGTAGCGCGGCTCGGTCATGTACTGGCCAAACCAGGTCAGCAGCAGACGCTCGTCGCTCATATGCTCGGCCAGCAGGCTTTTGAGGCGATCAAGGGCGTCATGCTGGATCTGGTGCGGATCAACCGCAGGCAGGGCGTCGGCGTCGGTGTAACGCTCTTCGTCCGACAGGAACTGGCTGAGGAAGTCGGTGAAGTGGGTCAGCACTTCAGAGGCGCTTGGCGCGCGGAAGCCGACCGAGTACGTCAGGCAGTCATCGACGGCCACGCCGCAGTGGGCCAGGCGCGGCGGCAGGTAGAGCATGTCGCCCGGTTCCAGGACCCACTCATCGGTGGCTTCGAAATCAGCGAGGATGCGCAGGTCCGCGTGTTGCAGCAACTTGCTCTCGGAATCGCACATCTGGCCGATTTTCCAGTTGCGCTTGCCGTGACCCTGCAGCAGGAACACGTCGTAGTTGTCGAAGTGCGGACCGACGCTGCCACCTGGGGCGGCGAAGCTGATCATCACGTCGTCGACGCGCCAGCTCGGCAAGAAGCGAAAGTTCTCCAGCAGTTCGGCGACTTCCGGAACGAACTGGTCAACCGCTTGAACCAGCAGGGTCCAGTCACGCTCCGGCAGTTTGCTGAATTCGTCTTCGGCGAATGGGCCGCGACGCAATTCCCAGGGACGCTCGCCGTTTTCAATCACCAGGCGCGATTCAACTTCTTCTTCCAGCGCCAGGCCGGCCAGTTCGTCGGCATCGATCGGGCTTTCGAATTCAGGAATCGCCTGGCGGATCAGCAGGGGTTTTTTCTGCCAGTAGTCGCGCAGGAATTCGCGCGCCGTGATGCCGCCCAGAAGTTGAAGAGGAATGTCAGGATTCATGTGTAACCTATTGAAAAAAAGCACTTTTCAGACGGGAATAAAAACGCCCGGCGCTGCCGGGCGTCTCAAACGGGTAAAACGGTCGATCAGATGCGTTTGGCTTGTGCCACAGCGTTACCGATGTAGTTCGCCGGGGTGAGCAGTTTCAGCTCGGCCTTGGCGGCGGCTGGCATGTCCAGGCCGTCGATGAAAGTTTGCAGTGCTTCAGGGCTGATGCCCTTGCCACGGGTCAACTCTTTCAGCTTTTCATACGGGTTTTCGATGTTATAGCGACGCATCACGGTCTGGATCGGCTCGGCCAACACTTCCCAGCACGCATCCAGGTCAGCAGCAATCTTCTGAGCGTTGAGCTCCAGTTTGCTGATGCCTTTGAGGCTGGCTTCGTACGCGATCACGCTGTGGGCGAAGCCGACACCGAGGTTGCGCAATACGGTGGAGTCGGTCAGGTCACGCTGCCAGCGGGAGATCGGCAGCTTGCTCGCCAAATGCTGGAACAGTGCGTTGGCGATGCCCAGGTTGCCTTCGGAGTTTTCGAAGTCGATCGGGTTGACCTTGTGCGGCATGGTCGACGAACCGATTTCGCCAGCGATGGTGCGCTGCTTGAAATAACCCAGGGAGATGTAGCCCCAGATGTCGCGGTCGAAGTCGATCAGGATGGTGTTGAAACGGGCGATCGCGTCGAACAGTTCGGCAATGTAGTCGTGCGGTTCGATCTGCGTGGTGTACGGGTTGAAGCCAAGACCCAGCTCGTCTTCGATGAAGGCGCGGGCGTTTTCTTCCCAGTCGATCTCAGGGTAGGCCGACAGGTGAGCGTTGTAGTTGCCGACAGCGCCGTTGATCTTGCCCAGCAGCGGAACGGCAGCGACTTGAGCGATCTGACGCTCCAGACGGTAAACCACGTTCGCCAGTTCTTTGCCCAGGGTGGTCGGCGAGGCTGGTTGGCCGTGGGTACGCGACAGCATCGGCACGTCGGCAAAGCGGATGGCCAGTTCGCGGATGGCTTCAGCAGTCTGGCGCATCAGCGGCAGCATCACGTCATCACGGCCTTCGCGCAGCATCAGCGCGTGGGACAGGTTGTTGATGTCCTCGCTGGTGCAGGCAAAGTGGATGAATTCGCTGACAGCAGCCAGTTCCGGCAACTTGGCCGCTTGCTCTTTGAGCAGGTACTCAATGGCTTTTACGTCGTGGTTGGTGGTGCGCTCGATCTCTTTGACACGCTCGGCGTGCTCCAGAGCGAAGTTGTCCGCCAGGGTGTTCAGCACCGCGTTGGCTTCGGCGGAGAACGCCGGCACTTCGCTGATGCCTGGGTGAGCGGCCAGGCGCTGGAGCCAGCGCACTTCAACCAGAACGCGAGCACGGATCAAGCCGTACTCACTGAAAATTGGGCGCAGGGCCTGGGTTTTGCCGGCGTAGCGGCCGTCAACAGGGGAAACCGCAGTGAGCGAAGAAAGCTGCATGGGGTGTTCTCGGACAGTCGGGCAACGAAATGGGGCGCGTATCATACATGAAAAAATCCGCCGGTCCGTTGCCAACTGACCGGCGTATTACGCGTTACAGATCTAAAGCAGTGTTGCGGGCGCGGTTCAGCTGCTGCGCATCAGCGGGTAAAGCTCTTTAAGCAACTTGCGACGGCTGATCACCAACTGCCAGCGATGGCCGCCCAACTGCCGCCATAGGCGCGCCGAACGAATCCCGGCCAGCAACAGCGCGCGGATCTTCGAGGCATTGCTCGGTTGCTGCAGGTTGCGCATGTCGCCGTGCACCTGAATCCGTTGGCGCAAAGTGCTCAGGGTGTCCTGGTACAGCGCGCCACAAGCGGCAATCACGTTTTCGTGGGCCGGGCCGAAGTGTTCGACCTGGGATTGAATCTGCGGCAGACGCTTGCCAATCACATCCAGCATGTCGTCGCGCTTGGCCAGTTGACGCTCCAGGCCGAGCATGGCCAGGGCGTAACGCAGCGGTTCGCGCTGCAAGGTGCTCGGGTCGCGCTCCAGGGCGCCGATCAATGCGCGATAGCCTTCGCGCAGATTGATGTCGTCGCCGCCGTACACTTCCAGGGTGTCCTTGGGGTCGCGGATCAGCAGGCTGCCGAGCATGCAGGTCAGGCCGGCTTCGGTGGTCTGGCCGGTCTTGGCAATCTTGTCGACGAGGACGGCGGCGAGAAACACGCCGCCCAGCGCCGTCAGTTGCTCCTGAGTGGGGTTCATGCCTTGCTGCTCCATGGCTCTGCGACTTCAATCACGCCGCCGCCCAGGCAGATTTCACCGTCATAGAACACCACGGACTGGCCCGGGGTGACCGCGCGTTGCGGGTCATCGAAGGTTGCGCGATAGCCGGTGGCGGTTTTTTCAAGCGTGCAGGGCTGGTCGCTTTGGCGATAACGAACCTTGGCGGTCAACTTGCGCGGCTCGGTCAGATCGATCGGGTTGACCCAATAAATGTCCGAGGCGAGCAGGGCGCGGGAGAACAGGTACGGATGGTCATTGCCCTGGCCGACGATCAGCTCGTTGTGCTCCAGGTCCTTGATCAGCACGTACCATGGCTCGTCACCGGCGTCTTTCAAGCCGCCGATGCCCAGGCCCTGACGCTGGCCGATGGTGTGGTACATCAAGCCGTGGTGACGGCCGATGACTTCACCTTCGGTGGTCTTGATCTCGCCCGGTTGGGCTGGCAGGTACTGCTTGAGGAAGTCGCTGAAGCGGCGTTCGCCGATAAAGCAGATCCCGGTCGAATCCTTTTTCTTCGCCGTGGCGAGTTCGTGTTTCTCGGCAATCGCGCGCACTTCGGGTTTTTCCAGCTCGCCGACCGGGAACAGCGTCTTGGCGATCTGTTCACCGCCGACGGCGTGCAGGAAGTAACTCTGGTCCTTGTTCGGGTCCAGGCCCTTGAGCAATTCGGTGCGGCCGTCGATGTCGCGGCGGCGCACGTAGTGGCCGGTGGCGATCAGGTCGGCGCCGAGCACCATGGCGTAGTCGAGGAACGCCTTGAACTTGATCTCGCGGTTGCACAGGATGTCCGGGTTCGGCGTGCGGCCGGCCTTGTATTCGGCCAGGAAATGCTCAAACACGTTGTCCCAGTACTCGGCGGCGAAGTTGGCGGTGTGCAGCTTGATGCCAATCTTGTCGCACACGGCCTGAGCGTCCGCCAGGTCGTCCATGGCGGTGCAGTATTCCGTTCCATCGTCTTCTTCCCAGTTCTTCATGAACAGGCCTTCCACCTCATAACCCTGCTCGATCAGCAGGAGAGCGGAAACGGAAGAGTCCACGCCGCCGGACATGCCGACAATGACGCGCTTCTTTTGTGTGTCAGAAGGGGCTGGATCACGCATAGGGATTCAATGAGTGTCTTGAAAAAGGACGCGATTCTAACAGGCCGAAGCCCGCAAGGCTAAAGAGAAGGGCGGATCAGTTCGAGACCGAAGAGTTTGCCGTCCAGATAATCATCAATACAGCGGATGATCAGCTCACTGCGCCAGTTTGCGCGCTGTGCCAGCAGTTCGTCACGGGTTAGCCATTTCGCGCCGACGATGCCGTCGTCCAGTTGATAGTCGGGGTGATGTTTGAGCGGTTTTGCGGTGAAGCAGACGCGCTGGTAAGTCACGCCGTTGCTGGGGGCGGTGTAAAGGTAAATACCCACTACGCCGGTCGGTTCGACGTCCCAGCCGGTTTCTTCCAGGGTTTCGCGCACGGCGGCTTCGATCAGGGTTTCGTCCGGGTCGAGGTGGCCGGCGGGCTGGTTGAGCACCGTTCGTCCGTGCTTGGTTTCTTCGACCATCAGGAAGCGGCCGTTGTCTTCGACGATGGTGGCGACGGTGATGTGGGGTAGCCAATCCATGAAATATCCTCCGGTCATCAATCTGTAGGAGCGAGGCTTGCCCGCGAAGCAGGTGGCGCGGTCTTTCGCAAGAATCGCGGTGATGCCTTCGCGGGCAAGCCTCGCTCCTACAGGAGTGGGTGTTGGAAACAGAAACCCCGGCACGGGGCCGGGGCTTCTTTGCATCCTTACAAACTTAAACCAGCGCAGCGATCGCGGCGTTGAAGGTGTTGCTCGGGCGCATGGCCTTGCTGATCAGCTCGGCATTGGCGTGGTAGTAACCGCCGATGTCCACTGGTTTGCCCTGAACGGCGTTGAGCTCGGCAACGATGGTTGCTTCGTTCTCGGTCAGGGTCTTGGCCAGTTCGCCGAACTGCGCTTGCAGTGCAGCGTCTTCGGTCTGGGCAGCCAGGGCTTGAGCCCAGTACAGCGCCAGGTAGAAGTGGCTGCCGCGGTTGTCGATGTTGCCGACTTTACGCGATGGCGACTTGTTGTTGTCCAGGAACTGGCCGGTAGCCTGATCCAGGGTCTTGGCCAGCACCAGCGCCTTAGGGTTGTTGTAGGTAACACCCAGGTGCTCAAGGGAAGCGGCCAGGGCCAGGAACTCACCCAGGGAATCCCAGCGCAGGAAGTTTTCTTCCAGCAGCTGCTGAACGTGTTTCGGTGCGGAACCGCCGGCGCCGGTTTCGAACAGACCGCCGCCATTCATCAGCGGAACGATCGACAGCATCTTGGCGCTGGTGCCCAGTTCCATGATCGGGAACAGGTCGGTCAGGTAGTCGCGCAGTACGTTGCCGGTCACCGAGATGGTGTCCTTGCCTTCGCGGGTACGGTCCAGGGTGAACTTCATCGCGTCGACAGGCGCCATGATCTGGATGTCCAGGCCGGCAGTGTCGTGATCCTTCAGGTAAGCCTGAACTTTCTCGATCACTACGCCGTCGTGGGCGCGCATTGGGTCCAGCCAGAAAATAGCCGGGGTTGCGCTTGCGCGAGCACGGTTGACGGCCAGTTTGACCCAGTCCTGGATCGGCGCGTCTTTGGTCTGGCACATGCGGAAGATGTCGCCGGCTTCAACCGACTGTTCCAGCAGCAGGCCGCCTTTGCTGTCGGTAACGCGGACAACACCGTTGGTCTTGATCTGGAAAGTCTTGTCGTGGGAGCCGTACTCTTCGGCTTTTTTCGCCATCAGGCCAACGTTTGGCACGCTGCCCATGGTGGTCGGGTCGAAAGCACCGTTTACCTTGCAGTCTTCGATGACCGCTTGGTAGATGGTCGCGTAGCAGCGATCCGGGATCACCGCCTTGGTGTCGTGCAGTTGACCGTCAGTGCCCCACATTTTGCCGGAGTCACGGATCATCGCCGGCATCGAGGCGTCGACAATGACGTCGCTCGGCACGTGCAGGTTGGTGATGCCTTTGTCGGAGTTGACCATGGCCAACGACGGACGAACGGCGTAGACCGCCTGGATGTCCGCTTCGATCTGCGCTTGCTGCTCAGCCGGCAAGGCCTTGATGCGAGCGTACAGGTCGCCGATGCCGTTGTTCAGGTTGAAGCCGATCTGAGCCAGCACGTCAGCGTGCTTGGCCAGTGCGTCTTTATAGAACTCGGCAACGATCTGGCCGAACATGATCGGGTCGGAGACCTTCATCATGGTGGCTTTCAAGTGAACCGACAGCAGCACGCCCTTTTGCTTGGCGTCTTCGATCTCGGCAGCAATGAAGCTGCGCAGGGCATTTTTGCTCATGACCGCGCAATCGAGGATCTCACCGGCTTGCACGGTGGTTTTTTCTTTCAGGACGGTGGTGGTGCCGTCTTGAGCGATCAGTTCGATTTTGACGGCGTCAGCGGCGTCGATCAGGGCGGCTTTTTCGCTGCCGTAGAAATCACCGGTGCTCATGTGTGCGACGTGGGACTTGGAGTCCGCAGCCCAGGCGCCCATTTTGTGCGGGTGCTTGCGTGCATAGTTCTTGACCGACAGCGGTGCACGACGATCGGAGTTGCCTTCGCGCAGAACCGGGTTCACGGCGCTGCCCTTGATTTTGTCGTAACGCGACTTGGCGAGCTTGTCGGCGTCGCTGGTCACGGTTTCCGGGTAGTCCGGCAGGGCGAAGCCCTGGGCTTGCAGCTCTTTGATCGCGGCTTGCAGTTGCGGAACCGAGGCGCTGATGTTCGGCAGCTTGATGATGTTGGCTTCAGGCGTAACGGCCAGGTCGCCCAGTTCGGCGAGGTGGTCGGCTACGGCTTTGTCACCCAATTGCTCGGGGAAGCTGGCCAGGATGCGCCCTGCAAGAGAGATATCGCGGGTTTCCACGGCGATATCAGCGGAGGCGGTGAAAGCCTCTACGATAGGCAACAGTGAATAGGTGGCGAGGGCGGGAGCTTCGTCGGTGAAGGTATAGATGATCTTCGAGCGGGTGGGCATATTCGGATTAACTCTCTCTTCTTTGCTAAAGCGTGCGCAGAAACTCGAGGGGCGCCGGGTAAGCGCGTTCGTTCAAAGTCATCCATGAGCCGAATGTCGAGGTTTCTTTGCGGTGATGTTGGGTGCATCGGTCGAGCGTCAAGCGGGTGGGTTGCTGTACAACCCTGCTTTTTCAGGCCCAAGCCTCGGCTACTTATTCAGTTGCGGGAAAGGTTGGCCGTCGTGACTCTGTGGTCAGCGGGCGGCATTATACATAGGTAGCTGGCAATCTGCCGATGGTTCATATGCAACGATTCTCGTCCATTGGTCTAAAGGTCGCAGGGGCGAGGGGGGCGTAGAGTCTTGCGCCGTGCTTGAGTTTGGCGCTTTTCCCTTTGCTTTCAGGCTTGTACGTCGCGAACTGTGCAGCTTTGCGGCAGATGGATGGAACATAGGGTTTGCGTGCCGATTTAACTGGGGTACGCTCGAACGAAGCCAGATGTTCAATCCAAACAATGGAGTTCAGCATGGGATACAAGAAGATTCAGGTTCCAGCAGTCGGCGACAAAATCACCGTCAACGCGGACCATTCTCTCAATGTTCCTAACAACCCGATCATCCCCTTCATCGAAGGCGATGGTATTGGCGTTGATATCAGCCCGGTCATGATCAAGGTTGTCGATGCTGCTGTTAAGAAGGCTTACGGCGGCGAGCGCAAAATTTCCTGGATGGAAGTCTACGCCGGGGAAAAAGCGACTCAGGTTTACGACCAGGACACCTGGCTACCTCAGGAAACCCTGGACGCGGTCAAGGATTACGTGGTTTCCATCAAGGGCCCTCTGACCACCCCGGTTGGTGGCGGCATCCGTTCCCTGAACGTGGCCCTGCGTCAGCAACTCGACCTTTATGTTTGCCTGCGCCCTGTGCGCTGGTTCGAAGGCGTGCCTAGCCCGGTCAAGAAGCCAGGCGATGTCGACATGACGATCTTCCGTGAGAACTCGGAAGACATCTACGCCGGTATCGAATGGAAAGCCGGTTCGCCGGAAGCGACCAAAGTCATCAAGTTCCTCAAAGATGAAATGGGCGTCACCAAGATCCGTTTCGACGAAAACTGCGGTATCGGCATCAAGCCGGTTTCCCTGCAAGGCACCAAGCGTCTGGCGCGCAAGGCGTTGCAGTATGTGGTCGACAACGACCGCGACTCGCTGACCATCGTGCACAAAGGCAACATCATGAAGTTCACCGAAGGTGCCTTCAAGGAATGGGCCTACGAAGTGGCCGCTGAAGAATTCGGCGCGACCCTGCTCGACGGCGGTCCGTGGATGCAGTTCAAGAACCCGAAAACCGGCAAGAACGTCATCGTCAAGGACGCCATCGCCGACGCCATGCTCCAGCAGATCCTGCTGCGCCCGGCCGAATACGATGTCATCGCGACCCTGAACCTGAACGGCGACTATCTCTCTGACGCCCTGGCGGCAGAAGTGGGCGGTATTGGTATCGCACCAGGTGCCAACCTGTCCGACACCATTGCCATGTTTGAAGCGACCCACGGTACTGCGCCGAAATACGCCGGCAAGGACCAGGTCAACCCGGGCTCGCTGATCCTGTCCGCAGAGATGATGCTGCGCCACATGGGCTGGACCGAAGCGGCTGATCTGATCATCAAGGGCACCAACGGCGCGATTTCCGCCAAGACCGTGACCTATGACTTCGAACGTTTGATGGAGGGCGCGAAACTGCTGTCGTCTTCTGCGTTTGGTGATGCGTTGATCTCGCATATGTAAGCGAATCGGCATAAAAAAACCGCCCTCGGGCGGTTTTTTTTATGACTGGATGACGGGGGGCGTCAGCTCGACACCGTTTCTTGCCGGACGGCGGCAGCCTGTTCGTTCACTGGGGTGGCAGACCCGATCTTGACTGCGTGCAGCCCTTTGGGTCCCTGAACGATTTCGAAGCTTACGAGTTGCCCGGCTTTCAGGGTCTTGTACCCGTCCATTTCGATGGCCGAATAGTGGGCAAAGAAATCAATAAGACAACCGTCCTCGTCACGACCTTCTCTGGCGTCGGTGTTAATGAAACCGAACCCCTTGGCATTGTTGAACCATTTCACCTTGCCGACTGACATACCCATATCCCTCTGCAACAGACTCCATCACTGGAGTATCATCCAGTACATCCGCAGTCGGATCTCGAAATAAGATTGACTCCGCGGACCTTTTTTACCCACTGTGGGCTCTATTGGTTGTAACACCGTTTTCCCGATAGTCAAGGTGACCGGGCGGTCGGAGTTGAAATCGTCCATAGCCGCCCCCACCACTGTATTTGCACAACTGACGAACCTTTCTTTCCATGCATGCAATCAGCCAGATTCGACTAACATTCAATCAGGATCGCCCGGCTCTCCAAAAAGATCACCCGGGGGCACACGAGGACGATTCCGCAGGCATTGCTGTTCAGGAGGCAAAGCCTGCTTTACAGGCGCCGCCGATGTACAAGGTGGTTTTGTTCAACGATGACTACACACCGATGGATTTCGTCGTCGAAGTGCTCGAGGTGTTTTTTAACCTGAATCGAGAGCTGGCGACCAAGGTCATGCTGGCCGTCCACACAGAAGGACGGGCAGTATGTGGAGTGATTACCCGCGACATCGCCGATACTAAGGCCATGCAGGTCTTACGCCAGGGAAAGCCAGCATCCGCTACTCTGTGAAATCGAGAAGGACGGTTAATCGCCGACCACTTGGGTATGAGGTGAAGCTATGTTAAACCGCGAGCTCGAAGTCACCCTCAATCTTGCCTTCAAGGAGGCTAGATCGAAGCGTCATGAATTCATGACCGTCGAACACCTCCTGCTGGCCCTATTGGACAATGAGGCTGCCGCCACCGTTTTGCGTGCCTGCGGCGCAAACCTCGACAAACTCAAGCACGATCTGCAGGAGTTCATCGACTCCACCACGCCATTGATCCCTGTCCATGACGAGGATCGCGAAACCCAGCCAACCCTGGGCTTCCAGCGTGTACTGCAACGTGCTGTTTTCCACGTACAGAGCTCGGGCAAACGCGAAGTGACTGGCGCCAACGTGCTGGTCGCCATCTTCAGTGAGCAAGAGAGTCAGGCAGTGTTCCTGCTGAAACAGCAGAGCGTTGCGCGCATCGATGTCGTCAACTACATCGCCCATGGCATTTCCAAAGTGCCGGGGCATGGCGATCACTCTGAAGGTGAGCAAGATATGCAGGACGACGAGGGCGGTGAGTCTTCTTCTTCAGGCAATCCTCTGGATGCTTATGCCAGCAACCTCAACGAACTCGCGCGCCAGGGTCGTATCGATCCGTTGGTAGGCCGTGAGCTGGAAGTCGAGCGTGTCGCGCAGATCCTGGCGCGTCGTCGCAAAAACAATCCGCTGTTGGTGGGCGAGGCGGGCGTGGGTAAAACCGCGATTGCCGAAGGTCTGGCCAAACGTATTGTCGACAACCAGGTGCCGGACTTGCTGGCCAACAGCGTGGTCTATTCCCTTGATCTGGGGGCCTTGCTGGCCGGGACCAAATACCGCGGCGATTTCGAGAAACGCTTCAAGGCGTTGCTCAATGAGCTGAAAAAACGTCCGCAGGCGATCCTGTTCATCGACGAGATCCACACCATCATTGGTGCGGGTGCCGCGTCCGGTGGCGTCATGGATGCCTCGAACCTGCTCAAGCCGTTGCTGTCGTCGGGCGATATCCGTTGCATCGGATCGACCACGTTCCAGGAGTTTCGCGGGATCTTCGAGAAGGACCGTGCCTTGGCCCGGCGCTTCCAGAAGGTCGATGTGTCGGAGCCTTCTGTGGAAGACACCATCGGCATCCTGCGCGGCCTGAAAGGTCGTTTCGAAGCGCACCACAACATCGAATACAGCGATGAAGCGTTGCGTGCCGCCGCTGAACTGGCTTCGCGCTACATCAATGACCGGCACATGCCGGACAAGGCCATCGACGTCATCGACGAGGCGGGCGCCTATCAGCGTCTGCAGCCGATCGAGAAACGCGTGAAACGCATCGAAGTGCCTCAGGTCGAGGACATTGTTGCGAAAATCGCGCGGATTCCGCCGAAGCACGTCACCAGCTCCGACAAAGAGCTGCTACGTAACCTTGAGCGTGACCTGAAGCTGACGGTATTTGGTCAGGATGCCGCAATCGACTCACTGTCGACCGCGATCAAACTGTCCCGTGCCGGCCTCAAGTCGCCTGACAAGCCTGTCGGTTCGTTCCTGTTCGCAGGGCCGACCGGTGTCGGTAAAACCGAAGCGGCGCGTCAGCTGGCCAAGGCGTTGGGCATCGAGCTGGTTCGCTTCGACATGTCCGAATACATGGAGCGCCACACCGTATCGCGTCTGATCGGTGCACCTCCAGGCTATGTCGGGTTCGATCAGGGCGGTCTGCTGACCGAAGCCATCACCAAGCAGCCTCACTGCGTGCTGTTGCTCGATGAAATCGAGAAGGCGCATCCGGAAGTCTTCAACCTGCTGCTGCAGGTGATGGACCACGGTACGCTGACCGATAACAACGGGCGCAAGGCGGATTTCCGTAACGTGATCGTCATCATGACGACCAACGCCGGTGCCGAAACAGCGGCGCGTGCTTCGATCGGTTTCACCCATCAGGACCACTCGTCCGATGCGATGGAGGTGATCAAGAAGAGCTTCACACCAGAGTTCCGCAACCGTCTGGACACCATTATCCAGTTTGGTCGCCTCAGCCATGAGGTCATCAAAAGCGTGGTGGACAAGTTCCTTACCGAGCTTCAGGCGCAGCTGGAAGACAAGCGCGTGCAGCTGGAAGTGACCGACGCTGCGCGCAGCTGGCTGGCAGCAGGTGGCTACGACTCGGCAATGGGTGCTCGACCAATGGCGCGTTTGATCCAGGACAAGATCAAGCGCCCTCTGGCGGAAGAGATCCTCTTTGGCGAACTGGCCGACCATGGTGGTGTGGTTCACATCGATCTCAAGGACGGCGAGCTGACCTTCGACTTCGAAACCACGGCTGAAATGGCCTGACGTTAACCGCGACAAAGCAAAAGGCGCCGGAAGGCGCCTTTTTGCTGTCTGCCAGAAGTACACCCAATCCCTTGTGTGAGTTGATCGTTCCCACGCTCCGCGTGGGAATGCAGCCCGGGACGCTCCGCGTCCCAAAAGCCGAACGCGGAGCGTCCGTTGAGGCATTCCCACGCAGAGCGTGGGAACGATCGACAAACAAAAACGCCCGGCATAAACCGGGCGTTTTGTATTGACTTGATTAGCGAGCGCGGTAAGTGATGCGCCCTTTGCTCAAGTCATAGGGCGTCAGCTCGACGCGCACTTTGTCACCGGTAAGAATACGAATGTAGTTCTTGCGCATCTTGCCGGAGATATGCGCGGTTACGACGTGCCCATTTTCCAACTCCACACGAAACATGGTGTTGGGCAGGGTGTCGACGACAGTGCCTTCCATTTCGAAGCTGTCTTCTTTCGACATGCAGTAAAGCCCTCGGTGTCCAATGAATGGCCCGGTGCAACTGCGCCAGGCAAAAGCGGCGTGCATTGTGCCCGAAAAATGGGGTTTAAGCCAAGGGGTTCTAGTTCAGGATGACCCAGCGCTGATTAATCAGCAGTTCGATAGGCCGATATTGCGTCTTGTAGCTCATCTTTTTGCAGTTTTTGATCCAGTAGCCGAGGTAGACGGCTTCCAGTCCAAGGCGCCGGGCCTCGGTGATTTGCCAGAGGATCGCGTAGCGACCCAGGCTGCGGCGTTCTTCATCGGGCTCGTAGAAGGTGTAGACCGCCGACAGGCCGTTCGGCAGCAAGTCGGTAACGGCCACCGCCAGCAGCCGGCCTTCGAGTCGAAATTCGTAAAATCGCGAGAACGGCAGGTCACGTACCAGGAACGTCGAAAACTGATCGCGACTTGGCGGGTACATATCGCCATCGGCATGACGTTGTTCGATGTAGCGCTGATAGAGGTCGAAATACTCTTCGCTGAATTTCGGCCTGGCCGGGCGCACTTGCAAGTCGGCGTTGCGTTTGAAAATGCGTTTCTGCTGACGATTGGGAGCAAATTGCGCCACGGGGATGCGCGCCGGGACGCACGCATTGCAATTCTGGCAATGAGGCCGGTAGAGATGATCGCCGCTGCGACGAAAACCCATTTCAGACAGGTCTGCGTAGACATGCACATCCATGGGCTGACTAGGGTCGAGGAACAGCGTCGTGGCCTGCTCCTCGGGCAGATAGCTGCAAGAGTGGGGCTGAGTGGCATAGAACTTCAAACGCGCCAACTCGGTCATGATCAACCCTCGGGATAAGCTTTTGCATTAAGTGTAAGCCACGTGCGCGAATGTCGCTCAGCAAACCCAGGTGGCGCGGCTGGGTTGATCCAGATGCTGCGCAAGGTAGCTGGCAAACTCGCGGCGTGGGATCGCCCTCGCACCCAGACTGTGCAGATGGTCGGTCGGCATCTGGCAGTCGATCAGCACAAAACCTGAGTCTTTCAGATGTTGCACCAACGTGGCAAAGCCATATTTCGAGGCATTGTCAGCGCGGCTGAACATGGATTCGCCGAAAAACAGCTGACCCATCGCCAGGCCATAGAGCCCGCCGACCAGCACGCCATCGTCCCAAACCTCCACGGAATGCGCGTATCCACGCTTGTGCAGCTCGAGGTAAGCCGTCTGCATGGCGTCAGTGATCCAGGTTCCGTCGGCGTAATCGCGGGGTGCGGCGCAGGCGCTGATCACCGAGGCAAAATCCTGATCAAAGGTCACTTGATAGCGTTGCTGACGCAGCAATTTATTCAGGCTGCGCGAGACATGCAGTTCGTCGGGAAATAATACGGTGCGCGGATCCGGCGACCACCAGAGAATCGGCTGGCCTTCCGAGAACCATGGAAAGCAGCCGTGACGATAAGCCTGAATCAGACGATCGGCGGACAGATCGCCGCCCGCGGCCAACAGTCCGTTGGGATCGCGCATGGCTTTTTCCAGCGGCGGGAACGTCAGGGTGTTGCGTTGTAACCAAGTCAGCATGGCATCCGGGCTTGCAGAAGGGGAGGGCGGTGGCGGGCTGGAGGGCCCGCCGTAAAGTGTGCCGTCAAACGGTGGGAATGTCGTCGAGGTATTTCTCCGCGTCCAGCGCGGCCATGCACCCGGCCCCGGCGGAGGTCACGGCCTGGCGGTACACGTGGTCGGCCACGTCGCCGGCGGCGAACACGCCCGGGATCTCGGTGGCCGTGGCATCGCCTTCGCTGCCGCCCCTGACCAGCAGATAGCCGTCACGCATTTTCAGCTGGCCCTCGAACAGGTCGGTATTGGGCTTGTGGCCGATGGCGATGAACACACCGGCCAGCGGCAATTCACTGGTTTCGCCCGTGTGGCTGTCGCGCAGGCGGGCGCCAGTCACGCCGCTGGCATCACCCAGCACTTCATCTAGATTCTGATTCCAGTGCAGGCGGATATTACCGTTGGCGGCTTTTTCGAAGAGTTTGTCCTGGAGAATCTTCTCTGAGCGCAACTTGTCGCGCCGGTGAATCAGGTGGACTTCCTTGGCGATGTTCGACAGGTACAGCGCTTCTTCAACCGCTGTGTTGCCACCGCCGACCACTGCGACCACTTGATTGCGATAAAAGAAGCCGTCGCACGTGGCGCAGGCTGAAACCCCGCGGCCGGCAAAGGCTTCTTCCGACGGCAGCCCCAGATACTGCGCGGAAGCGCCGGTGGCGATAATCAGGGCGTCGCAGGTGTAAGTGTCGCCATCGCCGATCAGCTCGAACGGGCGTTGTTGCAACTTGGCGGTATGGATGTGGTCGTAAACGATCTCGGTGGCAAAGCGCTCGGCGTGTTTTTGCATGCGTTCCATTAGCACCGGCCCGGTGAGGCCCTCGACGTCGCCGGGCCAGTTATCGACTTCGACGGTCGTGGTCAGCTGGCCACCTGCCTGTATGCCGGTAATGACAACGGGTTTGAGGTTGGCGCGGGCGGCATAAACGGCTGCGCTGTATCCGGCAGGGCCGGAACCCAGAATGATCAGGCGGGAATGCTTCGGTTCGCTCATAAAAACACCTCATAAGCCTTTGTCACAAAAGAGAATGCATGCTCAAATTGAACCGCGCGTAACGTGCTTTGGCTATGCTACACCTATGGACTTCAAGCATGGCATCGGGCGAACAAACCCGTACAATGCCGTCTGTAACAGTGGTTGAAACAAAATAAGCTGTGCGTACCGTGTTTATAAAAACCGGGGCGCAATGTTAAAAGTAGTCCCAGTTGCGCGTGTTAACTTTTTTACCTGCCTGGATTGGGCAGTTTTTCATAGTCATTCAACAGATGGACGCGCCATGGGCGCAGGAAAAGAAGCGTTTTGAAGAAATCCACCGCAGCACCCAAAACAGTCGTCGTTCCGCTCTGGCGCCAGCACTTGCACTACCGGCTCAAGGAAGGTGCATTGATCGCCATCGGCGGCTTGTGCCTGTTCCTGATGATGGCCTTGTTGACCTATGGCAAGGACGATCCGGGTTGGAGCCATAACAGCAAGATCGACGACGTACAGAACTTCGGCGGGCCGGTCGGCTCCTACAGCGCCGACATCCTGTTCATGGTGCTGGGTTACTTCGCTTACATCTTTCCGCTATTGCTGGCGATCAAGGCCTATCAGATCTTCCGTCAGCGCCACGAACAGTGGCAGTGGAGCGGTTGGCTGTTCTCCTGGCGCCTGATCGGCCTGGTGTTTCTGGTGCTGTCGGGCGCTGCCCTGGCGCATATCCATTTCCATGCGGCGACCGGTCTGCCGGCCGGTGCTGGCGGCGCCCTGGGCGAAAGCCTTGGCGACCTGGCCAGGAACGCGCTGAACATCCAGGGCAGCACGCTGTTGTTCATCGCGCTGTTCCTGTTCGGCCTGACGGTGTTCACCGACCTGTCGTGGTTCAAGGTGATGGACGTCACCGGCAAGATCACCCTCGACCTGTTCGAACTGTTCCAGGGTGCGGCCAATCGCTGGTGGGCCGCCCGTGTCGAACGCAAACAACTGGTGGCGCAGCTGCGTGAAGTCGATGACCGCGTGCATGACGTGGTAGCCCCGACGGTTACGGACAAACGCGAGCAAGCCAAGGTCAAGGAACGCCTGATCGAACGCGAACAGGCCCTGAGCAAGCACATGTCGGACCGCGAGAAGCAGGTGCCGCCCGTCATCGCACCCGCACCGCCCAAGCCGGCCGCGCCGAGCAAGCGCGTGGAGAAAGAGAAACAGGCGCCCTTGTTCGTCGACAGCGCCGTCGAAGGCACCTTGCCACCGATCTCGATTCTCGATCCGGCCGAGAAGAAACAACTCAATTATTCTCCAGAATCGCTGGCCGCCGTCGGCCACTTGCTGGAAATCAAACTCAAGGAATTCGGCGTC
Source organism: Pseudomonas sp. NPDC099000 (assembly GCF_044759925.1). Taxonomy (NCBI): domain Bacteria; kingdom Pseudomonadati; phylum Pseudomonadota; class Gammaproteobacteria; order Pseudomonadales; family Pseudomonadaceae; genus Pseudomonas; species Pseudomonas sp. NPDC099000. Next base: position 121,454 of record NZ_JBIWAF010000015.1, on the reverse strand, counting down.
GAAGTCTCGGTGGATTCGATCCATCCGGGCCCGGTCATTACCCGTTACGAAATCCAGCCGGCCGCCGGCGTCAAAGTCAGCCGCATCTCCAACCTGGCGAAAGACCTCGCGCGTTCCCTGGCCGTGACCAGTGTGCGTGTGGTGGAAGTGATCCCGGGCAAGACCACCGTCGGTATCGAGATTCCCAACGAAGACCGCCAGATCGTGCGTTTCTCCGAAGTGCTGTCGACGCCTGAGTACGACAACTTCAAGTCACCGGTCACCCTGGCCCTGGGCCACGACATCGGCGGCAAGCCGGTCATCACCGACCTGGCGAAAATGCCTCACTTGCTGGTGGCTGGTACGACCGGTTCCGGTAAGTCGGTGGGTGTGAACGCGATGATCCTGTCGATCCTGTTCAAGTCCGGCCCGGAAGACGCCAAGCTGATCATGATCGACCCGAAAATGCTTGAACTGTCGATCTACGAAGGTATTCCGCACCTGCTGTGCCCGGTCGTGACCGACATGAAGGACGCTGCCAACGCCCTGCGCTGGAGCGTGGCGGAGATGGAGCGTCGCTACAAACTGATGGCGAAGATGGGCGTACGAAACCTGTCGGGCTTCAACGCCAAGGTCAAGGAAGCCCAGGACGCCGGCACGCCGCTGACCGACCCACTGTACAAGCGCGAAAGCATTCACGACGAAGCGCCGCTGCTGACCAAGCTGCCGACCATCGTCGTGGTGGTCGACGAATTCGCCGACATGATGATGATCGTCGGCAAGAAAGTTGAAGAACTGATCGCCCGTATCGCCCAGAAGGCCCGTGCGGCCGGAATCCACTTGATCCTCGCGACCCAGCGTCCGTCGGTTGACGTGATCACCGGTCTGATCAAGGCCAACATCCCGACCCGTATGGCGTTCCAGGTGTCGAGCAAGATCGACTCCCGGACCATCATCGACCAGGGTGGTGCCGAACAACTGCTGGGCCACGGTGACATGCTCTATATGCCGCCGGGCACCAGCCTGCCGATCCGTGTCCATGGAGCGTTCGTGTCCGATGACGAGGTTCACCGGGTGGTTGAAGCCTGGAAACTGCGCGGCGCGCCGGAATACAACGACGAGATCCTGGCCGGTGTCGAAGAGGCCGGTAGCGGTTTCGACGGCGGCAGTGGCGGTGGCGACGAAGACAGCGAATCCGATGCGCTCTACGACGAAGCGGTGCAGTTCGTACTGGAAAGCCGTCGTGCATCCATCTCTGCGGTTCAGCGCAAGCTGAAAATCGGCTACAACCGCGCTGCGCGCATGATCGAAGCCATGGAAATGGCCGGGGTCGTGACGTCCATGAATACCAACGGTTCGCGTGAAGTCCTGGCACCTGGCCCGGTACGCGACTGATTTGAATTGAAAGGGTGTCGCTGAATGCGACGCCCGAAATCCCACGAATGTTATGAGGACTCCCATGCGTCTTATCCGCATGCTGTTGCTGCCGGTACTGGCTTTGACCACGCTCTCGGCCCACGCCGATGACAAGGACGTGGCACGTCTGACCCAATTGCTGGAAAGATCCCAGACCCTGACCGCGCGTTTCTCTCAGCTGACGCTGGATGGCGGCGGCACCCAATTGCAGGAAACCGCGGGTGAAATGTCCTTGCAGCGTCCTGGTTTGTTTTATTGGCACACCAACGCGCCAGCCGAACAAACGATGGTTTCCGACGGCAAGAAGGTGACGTTGTGGGATCCGGACCTGGAGCAGGTCACCATCAAGAACCTCGACCAACGTCTGACTCAGACGCCGGCACTGCTGCTGTCCGGTGACGTGTCCAAGATCAGCCAGAGCTTCGACATCAGCGCCAGGGAAGCCGGCGGCGTGATCGACTTCACCTTGAAGCCGAAAACCAAGGACACCCTGTTCGACAGCTTGCGTCTGTCGTTCCGCAACGGCCTGGTCAATGACATGCAGATGATCGACAGCGTTGGTCAGCGCACCAACATCCTGTTCACCGGCGTGAAGGCCAACGAGCCGATTCCGGCGTCCAAGTTCAAGTTCGACATCCCTAAAGGCGCGGACGTGATCCAGGAATAAACCGCAAAACCTGTGGGAGCGAGCCTTTGGCGAGGGGATTTATCCCCGTTGGGCCGCGAAGCGGCCCCTTGCGATCTACCAGTCATACCGCATTGTCTGGCATTGCGACTGCTTCGCAGCCGGACGGGGATAAATCCCCTCGCCACAGGTAACCGCTGTTGCCACAGGATTTCGCCAGACTTGAGAGCTACGTAATAAAGCGAGGTTTCAACCGCACGTGATGGACCTGTTTCGCAGTGCCCCGATAGCTCAACCTTTGGCTGCACGCCTGCGTGCGGCCAATCTGGACGAGTACGTCGGTCAGGAACACCTGCTCGCTCGCGGCAAGCCTTTGCGCGAAGCCCTGGAGCAGGGTGCCCTGCACTCGATGATCTTCTGGGGCCCGCCGGGCGTGGGCAAGACCACCCTGGCGCGGTTGCTGGCGGAAGTCTCGGATGCGCACTTCGAAACGGTCTCGGCGGTACTGGCTGGCGTGAAGGAAATCCGTCAGGCGGTGGAAATCGCCAAGCAACAGGCCGGCCAGTACGGCAAGCGCACCATTCTGTTCGTCGATGAAGTGCATCGCTTCAACAAGTCGCAGCAGGATGCATTCCTGCCCTACGTTGAAGACGGCACGCTGATTTTCATCGGCGCGACCACGGAAAACCCTTCTTTCGAACTCAACAATGCACTGCTCTCCCGGGCGCGCGTCTACGTGCTCAAAAGCCTCGACGAAGCGGCCCTGCGCAAACTGGTGCACCGGGCGCTGACCGAAGAGCGTGGCTTGGGCAAGCGGCAACTGACCCTCAGCGATGAAGGCTTCCAGATGCTGCTGTCGGCTGCCGATGGCGATGGCCGACGTCTGCTGAACCTGCTGGAAAACGCCTCGGACCTGGCAGAAGACAACAGCGAGATCGGCGTCGATCTGCTGCAAAGTCTGCTCGGTGATACCCGTCGGCGTTTCGACAAGGGCGGCGAAGCGTTCTACGACCAGATTTCCGCGCTGCATAAATCGGTGCGCGGCTCCAATCCCGACGGCGCGCTGTACTGGTTTGCGCGGATGATCGACGGTGGTTGCGATCCGCTGTACCTGGCCCGGCGCGTGGTGCGCATGGCCAGCGAAGACATCGGCAATGCTGACCCGCGCGCCCTGAGCCTGTGCCTGGCGGCGTGGGAAGTGCAGGAGCGCCTCGGCAGCCCTGAAGGCGAGTTGGCGGTGGCCCAGGCCATCACCTATCTGGCTTGCGCGCCGAAAAGCAATGCGGTGTACATGGGCTTCAAAGCCGCCATGCGCAGCGCCACCGAGCACGGTTCGCTGGAAGTGCCGCTGCACCTGCGTAATGCGCCGACCAAGCTGATGAAGCAATTGGGTTACGGCGATGAATACCGTTACGCCCACGATGAGCCGGACGCCTATGCCGCCGGCGAAGACTATTTCCCGGAAGAACTCGAGCCGCAACCGTTCTATCAGCCCGTGCCTCGCGGCCTGGAGCTGAAGATCGGCGAAAAGCTCAATCACCTCGCACAACTTGACCGTCTAAGCCCCCGGCAGCGGAGAAAATAAGTGATTCCATTGGTCATTGCGGTCTCCGTCGGCGGTATCGCCGGGACTCTGTTGCGCTTTGCCACCGGTAATTGGGTCAATGCTAATTGGCCGCGGCACTTCTATACCGCGACGCTGGCCGTTAATATCGTCGGCTGTTTGCTGATCGGCGTTCTATACGGTCTGTTTTTGATACGCCCGGAGGTGCCGATCGAGGTGCGCGCCGGGTTGATGGTCGGCTTCCTCGGGGGGCTGACGACTTTTTCATCCTTTTCACTGGATACGGTGCGCCTGCTCGAAACCGGGCAAATGCCGCTGGCCCTGGGCTATGCTGCCATCAGCGTATTCGGCGGGCTGCTCGCGACCTGGGCTGGCCTGTCCTTGACCAAACTTTGATAACGAGAGACCGACATGCTCGATTCCAAACTGTTACGTAGCAACCTTCAGGACGTAGCGGACCGCCTGGCATCCCGTGGGTACACGCTGGATGTTGCGCGCATCGAAGCGCTGGAAGAACAGCGCAAGACCGTCCAGACCCGCACCGAAGCACTGCAGGCTGAACGTAATGCGCGCTCCAAATCCATCGGTCAGGCCAAGCAGCGCGGCGAAGACATCGCACCGTTGATGGCCGACGTCGAGCGCATGGCGAACGAGTTGAGCGCCGGTAAAGTCGAGCTGGACGGGATCCAGACCGACCTGGATTCGATCCTGCTCGGCATCCCGAACCTGCCGCACGAGTCCGTGCCAATCGGTGATGACGAAGACGGCAACGTCGAAGTGCGCCGCTGGGGCACCCCGACCGCGTTCGATTTCCCGGTTCAGGACCACGTCGCTCTGGGCGAGAAGTTCGGCTGGCTGGACTTCGAAACCGCCGCCAAGCTGTCCGGCGCCCGTTTTGCCCTGTTGCGCGGTCCGATCGCTCGCATGCACCGCGCCCTGGCGCAGTTCATGATCAACCTGCACACCAGCGAACACGGTTACGAAGAGGCTTACACGCCGTATCTGGTTCAGGCTCCAGCCCTGCAAGGCACCGGTCAGCTGCCGAAGTTCGAAGAAGACCTGTTCAAGATCAGCCGCGATGGCGAAGCTGATCTGTACCTGATCCCGACCGCTGAAGTGTCGCTGACCAACATCGTCGCTGGCGAAATCGTCGATTCGAAACTGCTGCCGATCAAGTTCGTCGCCCACACCCCGTGCTTTCGCAGCGAAGCCGGCGCGTCGGGTCGCGATACCCGCGGCATGATCCGTCAACACCAGTTCGACAAAGTTGAGATGGTCCAGATCGTTGAACCGTCGACTTCGATGGAAGCGCTGGAAGGCCTGACCGCCAACGCCGAGAAAGTCCTGCAACTGCTGGAATTGCCTTATCGCACGATTGCCCTGTGCACCGGCGACATGGGCTTCAGCGCGGTCAAGACTTACGACCTCGAAGTGTGGATCCCGAGCCAGGACAAGTACCGCGAAATTTCGTCGTGCTCCAACTGCGGCGACTTCCAGGCCCGTCGTATGCAAGCGCGTTTCCGCAACCCGGAAACCGGCAAGCCTGAACTGGTTCACACCCTCAACGGTTCTGGCCTGGCGGTCGGTCGTACGCTGGTAGCCGTTCTGGAAAACTACCAGCAAGCCGACGGTTCGATCCGTGTGCCTGAAGTGTTGAAACCGTACATGGGTGGCCTTGAGGTCATCGGCTAAATGGACTATCTGCCGCTGTTTCATAACCTTCGCGGCAGTCGTGTGTTGGTCGTCGGCGGCGGGGAGATTGCCTTGCGCAAATCCCGCCTGCTGGCCGAAGCCGGTGCGCTGCTGCGGGTGGTCGCACCTGAAATCGAACCGCAACTGCGCGAACTGGTTGCCGGCAGCGGTGGCGAGTGCCTTTTACGGGGTTATGTCGAGACGGACCTGGACGGTTGCGGGCTGATCATTGCCGCCACCGACGACGAACCGCTGAACGCGCAAGTCTCCGCCGATGCCCATCGGCGTTGCGTGCCGGTCAACGTGGTCGATTCGCCAGCCTTGTGCAGCGTGATCTTCCCGGCGATCGTCGACCGGTCGCCCTTGATTATTGCGGTGTCCAGCGGCGGCGACGCGCCGGTACTGGCGCGGCTGATCCGCGCCAAACTGGAAACCTGGATTCCTTCCACCTACGGTCAACTGGCCGGTCTGGCGGCGCGTTTTCGCAGCCAGGTCAAACGCCTGTTCCCGGATGTGCAGCAACGTCGAGCGTTCTGGGAAGATGTGTTCCAGGGCCCGATTGCCGATCGCCAACTGGCCGGGCAGGGCGCTGAAGCCGAGCGCTTGATGCTGGCGAAGATCAATGGCGAAGCGCCGGTCGCCACCGGTGAGGTGTATTTGGTGGGCGCGGGGCCTGGTGATCCCGACTTGCTGACCTTCCGTGCCTTGCGTCTTATGCAGCAAGCCGATGTGGTGCTCTACGACCGCCTGGTCGCCCCGGCAATTCTCGATTTGTGCCGTCGCGATGCCGAGCGAGTCTACGTCGGCAAGCGTCGCGCCGATCACGCCGTGCCTCAGGACCAGATCAATCAGCAGTTGGTGGATCTGGCCAAGCAGGGCAAGCGGGTCGTGCGATTGAAGGGCGGTGATCCGTTCATCTTCGGTCGCGGCGGTGAAGAGATCGAAGAACTGGCGGCCCATGGCATCCCGTTCCAGGTCGTACCGGGTATCACGGCCGCCAGCGGTTGCGCGGCGTACGCCGGGATTCCGCTGACTCACCGCGACTACGCGCAGTCGGTGCGTTTTGTCACCGGGCATTTGAAGGACGGATCCACCGATTTGCCGTGGGCCGACCTGGTCGCGCCAGCGCAAACCCTGGTGTTTTATATGGGGTTGGTGGGCTTGCCGATCATCTGCGAGCAGTTGATCAAGCACGGTCGCGGGGCGGACACCCCGGCGGCGTTGATTCAGCAGGGCACCACGGTCAATCAGCGGGTGTTTACCGGCACGCTGGCTGATCTTCCTCGACTGGTGGCGGAGCATGAAGTGCATGCGCCAACGCTGGTGATCGTTGGAGAAGTGGTGCAATTGCGCGAGAAACTGGCATGGTTTGAAGGGGCTCAGGCGCAAGTCTGACCTGTGGCGAGGGGGCTTGCCCCCGTTGGGGCGCGCAGCGGCCCTAAAATCGGCGAATGCGGTTTTGCCGACCTACCGCGTTGGCTGGTTTACGACTGCTTCGCAGCCGAACGGGGGCAAGCCCCCTCGCCACAGTTGATCGCAGCCACCCTCCGGTTTCAGTGTGTTATCACGCCCTTCGCCAAACCCCTTTCCCACTCAACCGGGCCCGATCATGCGGCGCGTTGAAATCCTGCACCGGCCCTTTCGGCACGATCCCCGTCGGGTTTATGGTCTTGTGGCTGCCGTAGTAGTGATTTTTGATGTGCTGAAAATCCACCGTCTCGGCAATTCCCGGCCACTGATACATCTCTCGCAGCCAGTTCGACAGATTCGGATAATCAGCGATCCGCCGCAGGTTGCACTTGAAGTGGCCGTGATACACCGCATCAAAGCGAATCAGCGTGGTGAACAGACGGATATCGGCTTCGGTCAGGTACTCGCCGACGAGGTAACGATTGGCACCTAACAACGCTTCCAGTCGATCCAGTTCGGCAAACACATCTTCGAATGCTTCTTCATAAGCGCTCTGCGACGTTGCAAACCCTGCGCGGTATACGCCGTTGTTCACTGCCGGATAAATTCGCTCATTCAACGCATCGATCTCGCCGCGCAGGGGTGCCGGATAGAAATCCAGGTCGTTGCCGGTCAGGTCATCGAAGGCGCTATTGAACATGCGGATGATCTCCGCCGATTCATTGTTGACGATGCGGTTTTGCTGTTTGTCCCAGAGCACCGGGACCGTGACACGACCGGTGTAATCGGCGGTATCGGCGGTGTAGCGCTGGTGCATGAAATTGAAATGATCGAGCTTGTCGCCCGTCGAGCCCAGGTTCTGGTCGAAGGTCCAGCCGTTTTCCAGCATCAACCAACTCACCACCGACACGTCGATCAGGCTTTCAAGGCCTTTGAGTTTGCGCAGGATCAGCGTGCGATGGGCCCACGGGCAGGCGAGGGACACGTAAAGGTGATAGCGGCCAGCCTCGGCTGCAAAACCCCCGACGCCCGTTGGGCCGGGCTTGCCGTCGGCGGTCAGCCAGTTGCGACGTTGCGCCTGCTCGCGCTGGAACGCGCCGTCCTTGCTGCTTTCGTACCACTGGTCCTGCCAGCGACCTTCAACTAACAAACCCATGTTCAAGACTCCTCAACCAATAAGCGTTGGAGAGAAGTCTATTCGCATAGGTTCGATAAAATAGCGCAAAGGTTCGGGGGTTATGATCGGTTAAATCGATCTGTCCCGAGCGTCCCAATATTGCTGGGCGGTTTCAAAGGCGCGTTCACGCGTCTGACCGAGGCCGCGCAACGCGAGGGCCATGGTCGAGATCAAGGCCATTTGCGGGTAGCTGTCGACCACGTCACCGCGCCAGACGGCTTTCAAATGTTCAGGATCGAGCGCGGCGGGTTTGACGTGGCGTTGACTCGACAACTGCGGCCATTCCTCGTCCCAGCTTTCGCCGCCGGTGGTGCCGTACAGGTGGCTGTCGGCGTCCGGGTTGATTTCAATTTCGCCACCGTCGCCCTTGACCACAATCGCGGTGTCGCCGAGCAAGCCGCTGGCATCGCGATGCACCGCCTGATAGCCGGGGTGGAAAATGCTTTGCAGGCCGCAGCGAGCGCCCAGCGGGTTGAGGATACGGGTGAGGGAATGGATCGGTGAGCGCAGACCCAAGGTGTTGCGCAGGTCGATCATGCGCTGAAGCTGCGGTGCCCAATCCACCAACGGCATGAACGCCAGGCCACCGTTATCCAGCGCCGAGCCGACCTGCTGCCAGTCGCGGCACAGTGGAATGTTCAACCCGTCCAGCAACTGCTCGCTATACAGCCGGCCGGCCGTGTGGGCGCCAGCGCCGTGCATGAAGATGCGCACTCCGTTCTGCGCCAGGCACTTGGCCGCCAGCAGGTACCACGGCAGGTGACGCTTCTTCCCGGCATACGTCGGCCAGTCCAGATCGACCGCCAGCGCTGGCGGGCTCAATCGTTCGCGCAGGGCTTCGGTGAAACCGGCCATTTCCTCAGCGCTTTCTTCCTTGTGCCGCAACAGCATCAGAAACGCGCCGAGCTGGGTGTCCTCGACCTTGTCGTCGAGCACCATGCCCATGGCCTCACGCGCTTCGGCCCGGGTCAGGTCGCGGGCGCCACGCTTGCCCTTGCCGAGGATCCGCACGAACTGGGCGAACGGGTGTTCGGCGGGCGTTTCGAGGGTCAGCGCTGGAAAGTCGGTCATAAGCAATTCGTCGGTTTGGGCAGGCCCGCCAGTTTCGCGGCGAGTTTGGCAGGGGTGCCTTTGAACAGTCGGTTCAGGTGCAGGCTGTTGCCTTTTTCCGGGCCGAGCTTCAACGCGGTGTACTTGATCAGTGGGCGCGTGGCCGGGGACAGCTGGAATTCGGCGTAGAAGCTGCGCAGCAATTCGAGGATTTCCCAGTGCTCCGGGCTCAACTCGATGTCTTCGGCGGCAGCGAGGGCGGCGGCCACCTCATTGGACCAGTCGCTGAGTTCGACCAGGAAACCGTCCTTGTCCAACTCGATGGCGCGTGCGCCGACGGTCAGGGAATTCATAGCCAACTGTTCACCTTGTCGTAGTGAATCGACAGCTCGACGAAGGCGGGGTAATCGATGGCTTTGGCCGCGTCAGGAATCGCCAGCGCACGAGCCTGGGCGTCTTCGGCCAGTACGAACAGTTTCAACGGGCGAGCATTCAGCGCGTTGAACGGCGCGGTGCCCGGTTGCAACGCATAGACGGCGTCGCCGGTCAGCAACAACGCATCGTTGGTGCCGATCACGCGCAGGCAACTGGTCAGGCGGTCATCGCCGAAAGGGGAATGAGACAACACATGCAAAGTCGACATCAGAGGGTGATCACCTGGTCGTAACGGTCAATAAGCGCAGTGATTTCCTGGGCGGCCAGTACCCGGGCTTCTTCAAGCGACCGACCGTTGAGGTCCAGGCCCCGTTCGGCAGCGCTGTCGCCACAGACAAACAGGTCGTCCACACCGAACATTGGCAACGCTTGCAGGTTGGCGCTCAGGTCTTTCTGTTGCAGCGCCTTGGCGTCCTGTTTCGCGGCGAGCTGCAACACCCCGTCATCGAGAAACAGCAGGCCGATCGGCAGGTCGAACGCGCCGCCGGCCAGTACGATGTCCAGCGCTTCCCGAGCGTTCGGCCCGGACCACGGGGCCTGACGGCTGATAATCAACAAGGATTTAGCCATCTCACGCGCCTCCGAAACAGATCAGGCGGTCAGCGTCTTGCACCGCATCATGCAACTGGCCGAGGCCGGACAGTTCCCACGGCGCGCCCACGGCAACGGCGTCACGCTGATAGCGCCCCGCTTCCTCTTCGTTCAACACGCCACGGCGAAGGGCGGCGGCGATGCACACGACGCCGTCCAGTTGATGCTCGGTGACAAAAGCACGCCATTGCTTGGGCAGGTCCTGCTCATCCTGGGGCGTGACCACGCTGCCGGAAGCGTTGTAGACGCCATCCTGATAGAAAAACAGCCGGACAATCTCATGCCCGCCGGCCAGCGCAGCCTGGGCAAACAGCAAGGCACGGCGCGAGGAGGGCGCATGGGCGGCGGAAAACAGCGCGATGGCGAACTTCATGACGGACTCGATCAGCAGAACTGCGGCCATGATAAAGCTTTATCGGCGGGGCGGCTAAATCGATGTTATCTGTCAGGGCCCCATCGCGGGCAAGCCCGCTCCCACAGGTTATGTGGTGAAGTACAGATCCCTGTGGGAGCGGGCTTGCCCGCGATGAGGCCCGACAGTCAATGCAAGACTTAACGAGGCATATACCCCAACTGCCACCGCCGCGGAATCTTCAGCGACAGCAACCCGATCGCCCCCGCCAGCAACCCGCTGACAAACAGCGCCTTGAGCCCCAGATGATGTTCCAGCACCGCGCCAAGCACCGCACCGGCAAACATCCCCGTCCAGGGAATCAACTGAACCCGCCAGCCATTACGCCGCTCACCGAGCATCCACCGCCCCAGCCCACGCCCGAAGCGCGACAGGGCGCCGGTGACGTAAGTGAGTCCGACCGGCAGGCCGTTCACTTCTTCCACCGCCGCGTTGAGCATGCCCATGGCGATGATGGCCGCCAGCAGCGCTGGCAATTGTTCGTCATAAGGCCAGGCTGCGGCGCCGCAGAGCAGCATCGCGATGCACATTAGCAAGGGTAGCGCCCGGCGGCCGCCGAGGCGGCTGACGACAATGCCCAAGGCGTTGCCGACGATGAACGTGGCGACGAGGATCAACAGACGCAAGGTCAGGCCGAAATCACCATCACTGATCGCAACGGCGAGGCGGGTGGTGTTGCCGCTCATGAAGGAGACAAAGTCACCGCTGGCCATGAACCCGATAGCGTCGGTCATGCCGGCGAGCACCGAGAGGGCGGCCACCAGCGCCATGCCGATGCGTCCGCGCCATTTCTGGATATGCAGATGGCCCGGACTGGCGCGAGAAGTCGAGAGGGATGGCAACATCGGTGGTAGTCGTCCTCAGGCAGCAACCGTCAGGGTCACTTGGTCAATCCATATAACTCGCAATACTCCAGCCAGTCCATGCCGGCCATCTCGGCCACTTCCTTGTGCACTTCCATGCGTTGGGCCTGATAGTCCTCGGCCGTCGCGGCGGTCAATTGCAAGGTCAGCTCCCAGGCAAACAGACCCAGGCGCTCGGCTTCGGCTTCGAAGGCCTCGTGCAAGCGCTCGTCGCGATATTGCGCCGCGGTCTCGCCCTTGGCCTGAGCCAGCAGCGGGTTGAGGTTGTCGAGCTCGACACGCAGTTCAGGGCGCTCATCGAGAAACTTCTTCAGCGCCTGCTCGTGTTGCTGTTCGGTTGCCGCCATGGTCGCTCCTTGAGGCTGGGGTTACGAAGATTGCTTCTTGCTGGCCTTGGCCGCAGCCGCCAGGCATTCGAGGGCAAACTGCTCGGGGTAGGTCATCTGGATCGGCGTGGTTTCGCCTTTGACGGTGCGTTCGCCGTCGAGGATGTAACGGATTCGTTTGTCGGTGACGCCAATTCGCTTGGCGATCCAGGACGGCGTCTGACCGATCTGGCTGATCAGCTTGTCAGCGTATTCGGCGGTCGGTTTGTAATACTCGGCGTTGGGGGTCATGACCTTTCCAGAAAAATGAGCCCGAAAAAACGGGCGATGCGACGTTAATGGCGCGACAGGGTGCGCGAATCGTCACTCGGTGTCGCGGTATAAATGAAGTAAAGCAGAACGATACGCCGTGCCACGGTGCTACAGTCCGCTTTTTCTTGATGAGCGAACACAATGCGAATTCTGATGGTGGCGCTGGCCGTGACGTTGCTGGCGGGATGCGCCGGCTCGGTGATGAACGATGCCCGCACCAAAGCCCCTTACAAAACCCTGAACTCGGACAAACCGGAAAAAGTCGTCGCCCAGTGCGTGCAGTTTTCCTGGCAGGACGAGGCAGTGTTCGGTGTCGATGCCGGCGCGTATTTGCAGCCGGGTGAGAAGGGTGGGTCCACCGTTTACACGCGTTCGGCGGAGTCCTTTGTCGACGTGACCACCGATGCGTCAGGCACCGTGTTGAGTTACTACGCGCAGCGTGACGACTTTGTGGCCAAGCGCCGCTTGGCGGCGCTCGCAACCTGCCTCTGATTAGAGGCGTTGCCCCACATCCCCTGTAGGAGCGAGCCTGCTCGCGATAGCGGTGGGTCAGTCGACATCAATGTTGGATGACAAACCGCTTTCGCGAGCAGGCTCACTCCTACAGGTTTTTGTACGTTGGTTAGCTAATCAGGCGCTTCTGGAAAAAGAAGCGCTTATGCCCCGGCGGATAGTCGACAATCTGCCCTAACTCGCTGTAGCCCAGTTTCTTGTAGAACTCCGGCGCCTGGAAGTCGAAGGTGTCGAGCCAGACCCCGATGCATTCCTTCTCCCGCGCCAGGTCTTCGGCCATCCGCATCAACTTCGAGCCTATGCCTTGTCCCCGGCCCTGTTCCGGCACCGACAGCAACTCGATGTACAACCACTTATAAAAAACCCGGCCATACAGACCGCCGAGAATCTCGTCGTGTTCGTCGCGGACCAGCAAGGCAATGGGCTCCGGCTTCGAGACGCCGGCCTTTGAGGCGTTATAGGCGCGCAAGGGCAGCAGGATCGCCTGCTCCTCGGCGTCGGTGGGGTTTTGCGACTGTTCGATACGCAGTTCCATCCGCTCAATCCTTATGGCCATGAGGGACAACACTCGCAAGCCTAACGCGAGCCCCGGCGGTTGTTCCAGCCCCTTGAGTGGAACCCTCGCTCGCGCCCGGATGTCTAGCCTAAACAGCGTCATTCCCGAACGCGGCCAATGAGGATCACCCGTGAATATTTTTGAAGCCCTGCGTGAAAGTCACGAGCGCCAGCGCACCTATGCCAAGGCGCTCATCAAGACCAGCGGCGACACGCCGGAACGGGCCGAGGCTTACAAACAGCTCAAATCCGAACTCCAGGCTCACGAAACCGCCGAAGAGCGCCATTTCTACATCCCGCTGATGGAGTTCGACAACGGTGTCGATCTCAGCCGCCACGCCATCTCCGAGCACCACGAGATGGACGAAATGATGGAAGAACTGGATGGGACGGACATGTCCAGTCCGGCCTGGCTGGCGACCGCCAAGAAGCTGTCCGACAAGGTTCATCACCACTTGAAAGAGGAAGAGCAGAAGTTCTTCCAGATGGCCGGCAAGCTGCTTGACGACAAGCAGAAAGAAGCCCTGGCCGGCCAATACGAAAAGGAATACAAGGCACAGCTTCCCTAGTTGGCACGATGCCCCGATTGCTGCCTGGCGTTGTAATCCTTTTGCTACACGGGACGTAGGACTTGGATCAGAGTACTGGTTTTATATCCAGTATTTGCGGGTGATCTGCCAAGGCAGACTCATCCGGCCCACGAAAGGGCTGATGGACAAAAAAAACAGCTCCGTTAGGTTGGAGGCCTCTCCTCAGGAAGGAGAGTTCTCAAATCAACGGAGTGAAAAAAATGAACCAACCACAGACTCAACCCGAGCTTCGACACGGTCGTGTCACATCCCCCTCCAGCCGCGGTGCGGTGGCCGTAGAGCTGGGGCTGCTGGGTAACTGGCAAGTCAACGAAATGGAAGGCGGCAAGAACTTCCCGTCGCTGACAGCGGGGCCCTTTGCGGCGCCATATCAAACCGACAGCGACAGTGTCACGCCACCTGCCGACGGCTACATCCTCAGCGGTGGCAAGACGGATGCCCGAGACTGCATCAACTTCACCAACGAGGAAATGAGCCTCAAGCTCGCCCGCCCATTCACCTGGCCTTTGTTGAATGTTGATCCAGGCCAGACCTTCAAGGTCACCTGGGAGTACACCGCACCCCACGTGACCCGTGGCTACAGCTGGTTCATCACCAAGGATGGCTGGAACCCGAAACAACGCATCAACCGTGCGCAACTGGAGCCGAAATCGTTCTTTGACGACTTCTACACCCAGGTCCCGTACTACAGCCATTCCGCCGAGATGAAGGCCAAGGTCAATCACGAAGTGAAATTGCCGGGCAACAAGAAAGGTCATCACGTGATCGTGCTGATGTGGATCGTGGCCAACACCGGCAACGCCTTCTACCAAGCGTTCGACGTGGACTTCAAGTAAGCCACGGCGTTAAACCCTCACACGTTCTGAAGGAATAGAACATGTCTACTTTCGACTTTACGCTACTGAAATCGCCACTTGCCGATGCGGCTTCGTTGATGCCGAGCATTGCTGGCAAAAAGATCCTCATGGGCTTCTGGCACAACTGGCCCGCCGGGCCGAGCGACGGTTACCAGCGTGGCCAGTTCGCCAACATCGCGCTGCAGGATGTGCCCAAGGATTACAACGTGGTGGCCGTGGCCTTCATGAAGGGCAACGGCATCCCGACCTTCAAGCCGTACAACCTGTCTGACGCCGAGTTCCGTCGCCAGGTCGGCGTGCTGAACAGCCAGGGCAGGGCGGTGCTGATTTCCCTCGGCGGTGCTGATGCGCACATCGAGCTGCACAAAGGCAACGAACAACCACTGGCCAACGAAATCATTCGTCTGGTGGAAACCTACGGCTTCGATGGGCTGGACATCGATCTTGAACAGAGTGCGATTGATTTCGCCGATAACAAGACCGTCCTGCCTGCCGCGCTGAAACTCGTCAAGGACCATTACGCCGGTGAAGGCAAACACTTCATCATCAGCATGGCGCCGGAGTTCCCGTACCTGACCACTGCCGGCAAGTACGTCGGCTACATCCAGGCCCTGGAAGGCTATTACGACTTCATCGCCCCGCAGTATTACAACCAGGGCGGTGACGGAATCTGGGTACCGGAAGCCAATAACGGCAATGGCGCCTGGATTGCGCAGAACAACGACGCACTGAAAGAGGATTTCCTGTTTTACCTGACGGAAAGTCTGGTGAGCGGTACTCGCGGGTTCACCAGGATCCCGGCGGACAAGTTTGTGATCGGCCTGCCCGCCAACGTCGATGCGGCGGCCACCGGTTACGTGATCAACCCGGCGGCAGTGGTGAATGCCTTCAAGCGTCTCGACGCCAAGGGGCTTTCGATCAAGGGCCTGATGACTTGGTCGGTGAACTGGGACAATGGTGTCAACAAAGACCAGGTGCCCTACAACTGGGAGTTCAGCCGTCGTTATGGGCCGTTGATCAACGGTAAGCGGCTCTCGTCCCACGAGGAAGGGCTTGCGGCGCCTGAAGTCGCCAGCCAGCCGTAAAAAGAAGCCCGGCAGAAATGCCGGGCTTTTTCTTTTTCGCCTACCATGGCGATCTTCTGACGAAAAAAGGATGCGTTGTGATGGCGAATACAGCCGAACGGGTCAACATCATCGAAACCCAGGTGTTGTCCCACGACTGGTACCTGCTGAAGAAAATCACCTTCGACTATTTGCGTAACAACGGCGACTGGCAGCGTCAGACGCGCGAGGTGTACGACCGGGGCAATGGCGCGGCCATTCTGTTGTTCAACCGCGAGAAAAGAACCGTCGTGCTGACGCGTCAGTTTCGGCTGCCGGTGTTCGTCAACGGCCATGATGGTTTGCTGATCGAGGTCGCGGCCGGATTGCTTGAGGGCGCTGATCCTGAAGAACGCATCCGCGCCGAAGCCGAAGAGGAAACCGGTTATCGCGTTCACCACGTGCAAAAGGTGTTCGAGGCCTACATGAGCCCAGGCTCGGTCACCGAAAAACTGCATTTCTTCATCGCCGAATATGATGCGGCGTCGAAAGTCAGCGAGGGCGGTGGGCTGGAAGAAGAAACCGAAGAGCTGGAAGTGCTGGAGTGGACCTTCGACGAGGCGCTCGAGGCGTTTTATCGCGGGGAGATCTGCGATGCGAAGACCGTCATGCTGTTGCAGTATGCGGCGATGAAAAATATCTTCGCCTGAACGACGCTTTCCCCTTGTGGCCGCTGTCCTGTGGCGAGGGGATTTATCCCCGTTCGGCTGCGAAGCAGTCGTGAATTCAGACGACGGGGTGCATCAGATAGACCGTGCGCTCAGGTTTTACGACTGCTTCGCAGCCGAACGGGGGCAAGCCCCCTCGCCACAAGGCAGCTGTTGTTTTGGTCAGTCAGAATAGTTCGCCCGTTCTGCTGGCCCCGGACCACTCGCAACCTTCCAGCGTCAACAACCGCTCCTTCGCCTCAAGCCCACCCGCAAACCCCGTTAACTTCCCCGATGCCCCAATCACCCGATGGCACGGCGCAACAATCGAGATCGGGTTCTTGCCATTCGCCGCGCCCACCGCCCGGACCGCGCTCGGATTGCCAATCTGCTCGGCAATCTCGCTGTAACTGCGTGTCTCGCCAAACGGAATGGTCAGCAACGCCTGCCACACCTTCTTCTGAAAGTCCGTCCCGGCAAAATCCAGCTCCAGTTCGAAGCGATTACGCGTGCCGGCAAAGTATTCCTGCAGCTGTAAAACGGCGCGTATGAGGATCGGATTGTCCGGGGCTTCGCTCATCGGTCCGAGCCTTACGCGGTTGGGCTTGTCGTTTTCCCAGAGGATGGCGGCCAGTCTTGAATCTTTCGCAACCAGCTTCAGCTCGCCGACCGGGGACGCCAGGGTGGTGAAGGTGTAAGTCATGCCGGCGAACTCCGCAGAAGGGCTGAACAGAGGCCAAGCATACTGCCTCGACGAGGAGGCGCAATACGCAATCCCAGCCATACTGCCTACTGCTCTTGAAGCGTTTTCCTACTTAAAAGAAGAAGAGACCGACTCATGAAGTTCGAACCTTTTGCCAAATCGCTGATTGCGACCTCATTGGCGCTCAGCTGCCTCAGTGCCTACGCGGCCTCCGTGGCGCCGGTTGCGGCCGAAAACGGTATGGTCGTCACGGCCCAGCATCTGGCCTCCCATGTGGGCGTCGATGTGCTCAAAAACGGTGGCAATGCCGTCGATGCAGCCGTCGCGGTGGGTTATGCGCTGGCGGTGGTTTATCCCGCCGCGGGTAACCTGGGTGGCGGTGGTTTCATGACCGTTCAGTTGGCGGACGGGCGCAAGACTTTTCTCGATTTCCGCGAAAAAGCCCCCTTGGCCGCCACCGCCAACATGTACCTCGACAAAGAGGGCAATGTTGTCCCGGAGCTGAGCACCCGTGGTCACTTGGCGGTCGGCGTGCCAGGCACCGTGTCCGGCATGGAACTGGCGCTGAAGAAATACGGGACCAAACCCCGCAAGGAAGTGATCGCCCCAGCGATCAAACTTGCCGAAGACGGTTTTGTGCTGGAGCAGGGCGATGTCGAATTGCTGGAATACGCCACCGACGTCTTCAAGAAAGACATAAAGGATTCCGGCTCGATCTTCCTGAGCAATGGCGAGCCGATGCAGGTCGGGCAAAAACTGGTGCAGAAGGATCTGGCCAAAACCCTGCGGGAAATTTCCGAGAAGGGCGAAGACGGTTTCTACAAAGGTTGGGTGGCCGACGCCATCGTCACCTCCAGCCAGGCCAACAAGGGCATCATCACCCAGGCCGACCTCGACAAATACAAGACCCGTGAACTGGCACCGATCGAGTGCGACTACCGTGGTTATCACGTGGTCTCGGCACCGCCGCCAAGCTCCGGTGGTGTGGTGATCTGCGAGATCATGAACATCCTCGAAGGCTACCCGATGAAAGACCTGGGCTACCACTCGGCCCAGGGCATGCATTACCAGATCGAAGCGATGCGCCATGCTTATGTGGACCGCAACAGCTACCTCGGCGACCCGGACTTCGTGAAAAATCCGATCGCCCACCTGCTGGATAAAAACTACGCGACCAAAATCCGCGCAGCGATTGATCCGCAAAAGGCCGCCGTATCCAGCGAACTCAAACCCGGCGTAGCCCCCCATGAAGGCAGCAACACCACGCATTACTCCATCGTCGATAAATGGGGCAACGCGGTGTCGGTGACCTACACCCTCAACGACTGGTTCGGCGCCGGTGTGATGGCCAGCAAAACCGGGGTCATCCTCAACGACGAAATGGACGACTTCACCTCGAAAATCGGCGTGCCCAACATGTACGGCCTGGTGCAAGGCGAAGCCAACGCCATCGCGCCCGGCAAGGCACCGCTGTCGTCCATGAGCCCGACCATCGTCACCAAGGACGGCAAAGTGGTCATGGTCGTCGGCACGCCCGGCGGCAGTCGCATTATCACCGCGACCTTGCTGACCATCCTCAACGTGATCGACTACGGCATGAACATCCAGGAAGCGGTCGATGCACCGCGTTTCCACCAGCAATGGCTGCCGGAAGAAACCAACCTGGAAACCTTCACCACCAGTGCGGACACGGTGAAGATGCTCGAAAGCTGGGGTCACAAGTTTGCCGGGCCACAGGATGCCAACCATGTGGCGGCGATCCTGGTGGGCGCGCCTTCGCTGGAAGGCAAACCGGTGGGCAAGAACCGCTTCTATGGTGCGAACGACCCACGTCGTAATACCGGGTTGTCGCTCGGTTATTGAGGGTTGTTTTTCAAAGGGGACAGATCTATTTTCTGTCCCCTGATCCATTGACTTGCAAGGAAGTAACCATGACTACAGCACTGCTGATTATCGACGTCCAGCAAGCCCTGTGTGCTGGCGAGTACGAATGCTTTGACATCAAACGCGTCATCGAGAACATCAACGGCCTGAGCGCCAAGGCCCGAGAGGCCAGTATCCCGGTCATCCTCATCCAGCACGAAGAAAAGGGCGACCTGCTACAACATGGTTCTGAAGGCTGGCAGCTGGCCGAAAGCCTCAAGACTTCACCAGAAGACCTTCGCGTGCGAAAAACCACGCGAGACTCGTTCTACCAGACCCACTTGCAATCCCAGTTGCAAGATTTGGGCACCGACCGCCTGATCATCTGCGGCCTGCAAACCGACTATTGCGTCAACGCCACCGTCCGCCAGGCCCTGAACCTGGGCTATGACGTGGTGCTCGCCGCCGACGCGCATTCCACCGTCGACAACGGCAACCTCGCCGCCGAAGACATCATCGCCGAGCACAACGCAGACCTGTCGCACTTGACGGGCCCCGTGGCCCGGATCGACGTCATCCCGGCCAGCGAAATAGCGATTAAGAACTGAAAATATCGATCAGCTCGTTCAGGAACGCACTCACCAGATCCCGCTGACGCGCTGAATGCCGGACCGCCGCATGAAAGCCGACCTCATAGCGCAGCAGCTCGGGATTCAGCGGATGCAACTGCCCCAGCTGTTCATGCTTCGCCGCATAGTGCTGCGGCAAAAAGCCCAGGTGCTGGCCCGACAGAATGAGTAGCGCAGCGCCGTCCATGCTGTCGGTGAGTACAGTCAGGCGTTCGATCGAGGTGGGCGCAGGCATTTCCGGCAAGGGGTGGCTGGGCCATACCCAGTCATAATCGCGGACGTCATCCCGGGTCAGCTCGCCCACGTGCTCAAACAGCGGGTGAGCGGGGGCGCAATAGGCGATCTGGGTTTCCTGGAACAAGGGAAAGTAATCGATGTTGGGCAAGCGGTGCCAGAAGTAACCGATCGCCAAATCGATATGGCTGTTGATGATTTTCTCTTCCAGCAGCGATGACGACAGTTCCGTGAAGTGGAAATACAGGCCTTCATGTCGGGCCCTTAAACGCGCAATGGCGAGGGCGATTTTCTTGTTGGCAACGGGATCGATTTGACCGAGCAAACCGATATTGATGTTGCCCGACACTTTACGGTTGATGTGCTGGACCTCCACCCGAAAGCCTTCGGCCGCCGCCAGCAATCGGCGGGCCGCCTCGACAAACTGGCCGCCCTTGGGCGTCACCGAAAATCCGCCGCGCCCGCGCTCGCACAGGCGAAATCCCACCCGCGCTTCCAGCGTCGCCAATTGCGCACTGATGGTGGGCTGAGTGGTGTTGAGCGCGGTTTGCGCGGCCGAGATACCGCCCGCCTCAACGACGGTCAGAAAGACCCGGATCAAACGCAGATCCAGTTCCGATACAGTGCCCAGCATGGGTGTCCCTCAATGTTCACTCACATAGACGCAGATCTATGTGAACAGTGTGCCTGCGATATTTTACAGCCCTGCCTCAGGCCCTACATTGCAATGAAACCGGCGCTCTGCCCATAAAAACAACAATCAACTGCATAGGAACAATCGTATGTCAGGGTCTCCTCATTCTGCGCACGCCCTCGAGGCGAGTGGCGGGTTGGCCATCGAAGGCCACTCGATCGATTACATTCCGGAAAACGAACGTCACGCCAAGCTCAGCAGCCAGGGCCCTTTCTGGTTTTTGGGCAACTTCCACTTCTTCACCATCTCCATCGGTTTTGTCGGCCCAAGCCTCGGCTTGTCGGCGCTGTGGACGATGCTTGCCGGTGCGCTCGGCATCATGTTTGGCACCATTTTCATGGCCTTCCACGGTTCGCAAGGCCCCGAAATGGGGCTCCCGCAAATGATCCAGTCGCGCGCCCAGTTCGGATATCGCGGAGTGATCCTGGCCTTGATGGCGACGATGTTTGTGTTCGTCGGCTTCAACGTGGTGAACATCTCGCTGATCATGAACGGCCTCGAACACGTCTTCGGCATCGACCCGACCATTGTCGCCATCGTTGTGGTGCTGATCGGCGCGCTGCTGTCGATTTACGGCCACGACCTGATGCACAAAGCCTTCAAATGGGCGTTGCTGGCGACCTTGCCGCTGTATGCGCTGGTCACCATCGCCCTGATGTTCGGCGCCGGCCAAGAGGGCGTCGCACCAGCGACCGATCTGGGCTTCAGTTGGGTCGCGTTCGCCACGCTGTTTGCCATCGGCGCGAGCTACAACATTTCCTACGCGCCCTATGTCTCCGACTATTCCCGTTACCTGCCGAAAAACACCAGCCGGCCAAAACTGATCGCCGCCATCTTCATCGGCGCATCGTTGTCGGGCGGCTGGATGATCGGCCTCGGCGCCTGGCTCGCGCAGCAGTTGAAAGCGGCGGATGCGCTGGTGGCGCTGAACCAGGTCGGATCGTCGATGATCCCGGGCCTGGGCAACGTGCTGGTCATCGTCTCGGTGTTGGGCTTCCTGCCGATCATCGCGCTCAACACCTACAGCGCCATGCTGACGTTATTGACGGGCGTCGACTCGATCAAAAAGATCACGCCGACACCCCGCGCCCGGGTGACGTCCATCTCCGCGATCAGCCTCATCCTGTTGACCTGCGTGCTGTCGATCAAAGGCGACGGCATCGCGCTGTTGAACACCTTTCTTGTGTTGCTGTTGTACTTCCTCGTGCCCTGGACCGCAGTCAATCTGGTCGACTACTTTTTCGTGCGCAAAGGCCGCTACGCGATCCCGCACTTCTTCACGCCGAAGGGCATTTACGGCGCCTGGCAATTTCGAGGGATCGTCTCGTACCTGATCGGTTTTGCCGCGATGGTGCCGTTCTTCTACATCTTCGATGCCGCCGCCGGTAAAGAAGTGTTCGTCGGCCCGCTGGCGCGCATGCTCGAAGGTGTGGACATCGCCTGGCTGGTGGGCCTGGTGGTGTCGGGCCTGACGTACTACCTTCTCAGCCGTTCGATCGACCTTGAATACGAACGCCGGATCATCGACTCAATTACCGAGAGCGACATTGTTTCCATGGCTCATCAGCCAGTGGAGGAGGGACGTTGAACAACGCAAAAAATACCGTGGTCGCCTGCTGCCAGGTGGCACCGAAAATAGGCGACCTCGCTTACAACCGGACCCTGACAGAACGGGCGATTCGCTCGGCGGCGTTGCAGGGGGCTCAAGTGGTGGTACTGCCCGAACTGGTGCAGAGCGGCTACCTGTTTGCTGACCGTGACGAAGCGTTGTCCTTGTCCGAAACAGCCGACGGGCCAACCCTGCGCCTGTGGACGGCGCTGGCGAAAGAATTGAACCTCGTTGTCGTGGGCGGATTCTGCGAGCGATTGCAAGGCGATGAACTGGCCAACAGCGCGGCGATGATCGATGCCCAGGGCCTGCGCGCCGTGTATCGCAAGGCACACCTGTGGGACGCGGAAAGCGAAATCTTCAGCCCCGGCAACGACGCGCCGCCGGTGGTCGAGACGGTGCACGGGCGGATCGGCATGCTGATTTGCTACGACCTGGAGTTTCCTGAATGGGTGCGCCTGCCGGCGCTGGCCGGCGCGGAGTTGCTCTGCGCTCCCGTCAACTGGCCCGATGGGCCGAGGCCTCCGACCGAGCGCCCGGCCGAGGTGGTGCGGGTTCAGGCTAATGCTTCGGTGAACCGGATGTTCATTGCCGCGTGTGATCGGCATGGGCATGAACGCGGGGTTGGTTGGGTGCAGGGTTCGGTGATTGTTGATGCGGATGGTTACCCATTGGCCGGGCCGGCGGAGCAGGGGGGGGAGCAGATTTTGTTGGCGACACTTAACCTTGCTGAGGCGCGGAATAAGCGGATTAGTGCGCGTAATGATTTGTATCGGGATCGGCGGTTGGGGTTGTATGGGTGTGTTGAGGAGTGAGGCGGTAGGTCGATTCTGTTTCGGTTACTAGATGCCGTGGTTGGGGGGCTGCCTGACCGCCAAACTGCTTCTGGCCGATTTTCTGCCTGTTACGAAGGACAGAAAACGGCCAATAGTGGACGTTCAGCCCGGTGGTTGATTACGGCTCAAACTGGTGGGTCACAGTGTCTGTTAACACTGATATCTTCAATCCTGCATGTAGGAACACATCAATCGCTTGGCATTTACAATTAAGTAATTGGAATAATACCCCATCCTATGCTAAGAACATAAGACAGGCTCTTGTACCAAGCCAAAGGCAAAAGCGCTAACTTTTCCACTGCGAGAAAGGAGTTTTTATTGAAAACGCGGCGCTCAAGTCTAAGAATCGCAAAGTATTCAATCCACATTATTATTTAACAACAAACTCATGGAGAAGAGTGTGCCAATAATTAAGAAAGATACTTTTAGGTTGGCGGTTAAGAATGTTGCCAAATTTGGCGATACCGATATATTTCCTTACCCCATAGAAAATCACATATTTAATGACAAAGCAGATGGTGTTATCGCCGTTCTGGAAAGCATCGATAAGGATTTTGATGTGGCGGTAAAAAACATCCCCATCCTGACATCAAAAAACTTGTCAGTGGTCGGATATAGTGGATTCAGATGGGGCACACAGATCGATCCAATTTGGAACGTATATTTGCTTGCTTTAGTGCTAACGATAGCAGAGCAGATCGAGAGCAAAAGATTAAGCTCGGACATAGTTTTTTCTTATAGATTTAAACCAGACACGACGACAGGCTCCTTATTTGATAAAGAAATTGGCTGGCAGAGCTTTCAACATGCATCGATCGCGCATGCCCAAAATAATAGTTATGTACTTCGATGCGACATATCTGACTTCTACCCAAGAATATATCATCATCGCTTAGAAAATGCCCTTAAGAAGGCTACTAGCAATGGAGATATAATTAATCGTATTATGACGATACTACAATCTATATCTGATAATGTTTCATATGGCTTGCCAGTAGGTGGAGCTGCTGCAAGGATCCTCAGTGAGATTTTGCTAAATCGGGTTGATCGGCTTCTTGTAAGTGAATCCATTACTTTTTGTCGTTTTGTAGATGATTTTGTTATCTTTGCAAAAAACAAGGAAGAAGCATACTCTGCGCTGATTTCACTAAATGACTTGCTCTTGACTAATGAAGGTTTGTCACTGCAAAAAACAAAAACTAGGATCATGACATCAAAAGAATTCTTGTCAACCTCTGAATTTTCTGCGCCCGAGGAACACGAAGCTGAGCGCGATTCGGAAGAGCGAGCGTTTAGACGTCTCCGCGTCTACTTCGATCCATACTCTCAAACCGCTGAAAGCGATTACGAGAAACTCAAGGCTGAACTATCAAAGTTTGACATTGTCGGGATGCTTGGTCGGGAGCTCTCTAAGAGTCGTATTGATGAAGGGCTGTCCAGGAGACTGATATCCGCGCTAAAGCATTTGAAACCAGCAGTACAAAATGATGCTGTTAAATCTCTTATAAATAGTCTGGATCTTTTGTACCCCATATATCCAGCGGTAATGCTTTTGTGTCGCGGCCTAATTGACACTCTAGACTCGAGCGTAAAGAATGAGCTTTTTTTGAAGCTAAGGGGTCTTGTTTCTTCTGGGTCTTACATAATACAAGTACCAACAAATTTATCCTATACGTTAAGAGTTCTATCTGCTGACTTTTCCGAAGAGTCAGAAAGACTGCTGTCTTTGCTTTACAAGCAACCTCTAAGCATGATGATAAAGAAGGATATCATACTCATGATGGCGCATAGAGGCGCAGATCACTGGGTGTCAAACTGTCGAAAGAGTTATGCTACGTTAACGGTTTGGGAACGTAGAGCCATGTTGATAAGCTCTTATATACTTGAAGATGAGGGGCGACATTGGCGCGACTCTGTAAAGCATGAATTGAATGACTTTGAAAAGCTTATACTGACTTGGGCTGCAGATGCAAAGCAGAAAAACCCTCAGGGCTGGAGGGTGCCAGTATGATATCTGAACAGAAATTCTCTTCCAGCTTCACATCGCTATGGCACGAAATCATCCCTCTTGCCGATACTTACTGGCGCCGAGAAAACTTAAGGATTGTTCGTCAGGTTTTACCGATAGACAATGTAGCGCCTATAAGCTTGAGAGGATTTCTGAATGAACTTGCATTTGAAACTTTCAGCCGTGCCAGACTTGAGGGCTTGCTACCTAGGAGCGAAGTCATACTATCAGTCGCGGAAGACTGTATCGAAAGCGTTGCCAAATACATACTAAGAATCACAGGCGACGAAAATTCTATTGCATTGCATCTTGATAACACATGCAAGCAAGAGGTGTTTGGGATGGCTCGTAACTTAATGCTATCGTTCCCAGACAATAATAGCTTCCATATTAGGCCAAGCTTTTCTGGCTGTGGAGTGGTATCTGCATGCGAGGGTGACCTAATATATAAAGACTGTCTTTATGAAATTAAAGCCGGAGACAGAGGTTTCAGGGTTAGTGATATTAAGCAGCTATTAATATATTCCAGCTTGGCATTTACGAAGGGAGAATTAAATTTCTCTAAAGTCGGCTTATTCAATCCTCGGAACGGATATTACTGGGAGCGTACTTTAGACAGATTATGCATAGAGCTCAGCGGCATGCGTGAAAGTGATGTGCTTTCGAGTATTGCGGGCAGTATGACTCAATTAGCGATTTCTAGATAAATAATCGTTAAATACGGGGGGGGCTTTCGGAAAGAAATCGCCCCGCCCCCGGATTGTTAGTAACTTGAAATTATTTATATCTCCAGTAGCTTTTATTCAAATCTTACAGTGCCAGAAAAATTACTTTGTAAAAGCCAAAGCTTGGCCAAGAGCTTTAGTTATGCCCCCCTTCAACTCTTCGGCAGTATCAAAAAAAACGATTCTTTTTGATTGAAGGTCAAATGGCACGTCATTTCCTTGCTCACATATAAGAATGACCGGTTTGTTTAGGGCGTGTGCGATTCCTAATTCGTAAAATACATTAGGATTTCTGCCAGTTATGTTGGCAACGACAACTCTAGCGCTGACAATTGCTTTCAGTATTTGATTAAATATATCCCCGCCTGAGGCTTTTTCATCACCCCTTTGAACCTCAAGCCCTAGCGCATTAGCAGCCTCAACTACCACAGTATAATCCGCGTAATAATCAGAGTGAAATGGTGTAAGCATGAAGACAAGATTGCTGCTATCGGTAATATTCTCAACGTCAACTCCATGCGAGATCAGAAATGACGACGGCTGCTGCATATATCTCGATTTGCTGTAAATATTTCGGTCATCCTCTTGCCCTGATAGCACAAGGTGATTTACTTCACGCCAGCGAAGCTCGGATGACGCAAAATTTTTATTTAATTCAAGAGATTGCCGCTCCATGTGGGAGCGAAAATCGTCCATTTTTATGATTTCAATCTCAAGCAGGCGCTCCTTGAACTTCAAATAATGCCTGAATCCTAGGACTATCAAAAAACCAAAAACATTCATAGTTATGAATATGTACAAAGGGATTCTAAAATCTTCCCACATAAGTTTTCCTCACTTCACATGTTGTAGTGCGAGATAAAACATGACGGAACTTATGGATAAGTTCATTGGGAAGGCCCAATAATAATGAGCACCCAATTTCGTCAATACAGAACCATCACAAACGCGCCATAGCACAGTGGAAATTATGCTGAATATTAAATAAATTAGCAGAAACACAACGAGTATTTGGGCGCCATGCTCTGGTTCCATGACGGCCTTCACAAATAAGCTAACTATGAGAAAAGAGACGTCCAGCGGAAGAGAAGCAACGGCCTTTAAATAATCTACTCTATCAGGTTTGTGGAAAATATATAGGCGGAAGACTTGCTTGAGCACTATCAGTATTACAGCTGCGAGTATGGGCCACGACCAACAAATTTCCATCCACCTCCCTCCGAATTTAGAGCTAATCCATCATGGCGCTCTACGAAATAGAGGCAGGATGCTACTACTCTTCGGCTATTGGTGTCGATCAATGGTTAGGTATACGAATTGATCGCGCCCTTCCAGTGACCAGAGGCAGTGCTAAGGGCGGACGTCCGCTTTTGGCCGATAGCAGACTGATTCAAGAGACTATATTGCTGACACAATTGTGTCGGTCACCCTTGAAAATACGCCAGAAGCTTCGTAGGTGTTTTCGAAGCTTTCACCGCCTGTAGGAAACGCGCATCAGCTTTTTCAACAACTCTTGAGGGCGCATGTTTAAACACCCTGAACGTTACGTCCTGAAAGCTACAAAACCTTGCGCCGTTGCCTACGACTGCACCAGAATCCGCCGGCTTGTGCGCTTTTGGGCCGCTCGGTAACTTGGTTCGTGTCACTGCCCTTCAGTGATCGGGTTTAGCAGCCCGTCGTGACGAAGCGTATCTGCATCCAGACAGTCGGGTCATTTCATGCCTGCACTTTATGGTAGCTGTGCGCAGGGCGCCCTCGGGCGCGCCGGATTTCGTCTCCGCCGGTCTGCTAACCTGCACACAGCTGCCACCTTACGTTTAGCAGCGTTCGGTGATGGCTCCATATGGAGACAGAAATATGTTTAAGGCCACACCAAACCCACCAGACACCGATCCAGTTTCCCCCTACGAACCCGATTCAAAAAAACTCAACGACGCCGCCGAACGCGCTCTCGACTTCCACTTCCCATCAAACGCCGACATCAAAGCCACCCCGCGTACCTCCAGCAAGCTGTTCTCCGTGGACCCAGACGCCACGGCCGAAACCCTGGCGGTTTTTCTGGTCGAGACGCTGGCGTCGGTGGATGTGATGGTCCATCAGTTGGTGGATCATTTGGAGGGGGAGTCGCGTTATGCCTTGTTGGGCATTTCAAACAGCATCATGGTTGCGGAGATTACGGCGAACCGGGTGTTGGATAGGGTTGAGCCGTCTAAGTAGTCGCTGTTATTTGGCGAGGGGGCTTGCTTCTGCTGGATAGCGGAGCGGGCCTAACAGATGGGCCTGCTGCGCAGGCCAGCGGGAGCGAGCTCCCTCGCCACAGGTTGTTTGTTGTTTGTTCTATTTGTGTTCGTAAAAACGGGACGCTTGGCGTCCCGTTTTTTTATGCCGGTGGTGTCAGCCTCCGGCGCGTTTGTTTAGCGCCTCTTCCGCTGCAGCAATTTCAGCCTGACGCTTGATGATCACGTCGCCTATCGGCGGCCCCTGGAAACGTCGGGCTTCGAAACCGAACCAGACAATCGCCGTCAGCACCAGAAAGCCGATGGTGATGTACAGCGCCCAATCGTTCGGTGGCTGGATGCCGATGATGAATATGATCACCATCGAGAGGACTGAGAGCAGGGCGAACACGGTGTACCAGAAGCGCCCCATGTTCCACGGCCCCATGGTCGGCCACTTCGACGTCCCGTAGGCAAACAGGCCGAGCACGATGGGAATGATGAAAGAGAAGAACAGGAAGATCACCGTGCAGGAGACCACGATCGTATAGACCGGCGTTTCACCGACCGAGATCACCGACGATCCCCAGACAAACAACACCGCGAGGGTGGCGCCGGTCCAGATGGCCGCCACCGGGCTGCGCAGGGTCGGTGAGACTGAGGCCAGCGCTTTGGAGAAGGGCAGGCCGCCGTCACGGGAGAAGGCGAAGATCATGCGTGACACCGAGGTTACGGTCGCCAGTCCGCAAAGGAATTGCGAGATGAAAATGGCCACGTACAGCGCCGTTTTTACTGTCGGGTTCACTTGCGTGTCCATCGCCCAGAAGAACACGGCCCAGCCATGCTTCGCCGCTTCGTCCATGCTCGGCAGCATCAGCACAAACGAGCAGAGCATGACCCAGCCGAACAGCAACGACCAGACCACCGACATCACCATGCCACGCGGCACGGACATGGCGGCATTGCGGGTTTCTTCGGAGGTGTGCGCGGAGGCGTCATAACCGGTGATGGTGTAGATCGGCAAGAGCAGGCCGAGCATGAAGATCCAGCCGTTCGACACCTGTGGCCAGACGCTGCCGCCCGCTTCGCCGGAGTAGTTGCCGAAGGTCCATAACCGGGCGAACTCATAACTGGGTGCCGAGATCAGGCAGACGATGGTCAGCGCCAGTGCCGTGGCGAAGATCAGGTAGCCCGAGAAGTCGGTGAGCTTCGCGGTCAGGCCGATGCCCAGGTGGTTACACAAGGCTTGCAGGCCGGTGAGGATCGCCAGGAAAATCATCCGCGTCGTGATGGTGTCTTCCATGCCCAGTGCCGGTCCGAAGGCGCCGAAAAAGAAGTAGTAGGTGCCGACGTTGATCGCGCCGAGCACGGTCACCAGACCCAGCAGGTTGAACCAGGCCGTCAGCCACCCGGTGAAGCGGTTACCGAGAATCGACCCCCAGTGATAGAGGCCGCCAGCGGTGGGGTAGGCTGAGGAGATCTGCGCCATGGCCATGGCGAAGACCCCGGAGATCAGGCACCCGATTGGCCAGCCGATGCCGATGGCCGCGCCGCCCGCGCCCGAGGTGCCTTGGGCGAGTGAGTTGATGCCACCCGAGAGGATGCAGATGATCGAAAAGGAAATGGCAAAGTTGGAGAAAACGCCCATGCGTCGCGAGAGCTGCTGGGCGTAGCCCATGCTGTGCAGCACCTTGACGTCATCGTCGTGCGGCGCGCTTGTGCCGGGCTGACTTGCTGGATTCATGTTGTGTGCCCCTTCAGGTTTTGATACGCATCCATCCGGGTCCCGGATGGGCTGGCTTTCAACCCCTTGTCGTACTGCTCCTTTTCCAACCGGTGCAACCTGTCCATGCATGGACAGACAACTGCTCTAAATACGGCCGTGATACGCCGCCGCGAAAATGTTTGCCGCGCCTTCCCGGGTCAATGGCAGCGGGTTGCCGCCGGCAGAGGGGTCGACGATTGCCATGTCCGCAATCAGATCAGCTTGCCGATCATCCACGCCCAGGTCCTCCAGCGTGTGCGGCACGCCGATGTCTTTGCGCAGCTTCAGGATGAAGGCCAGGAAGCTGTCGAAGCCGGGCGATGGCAGACGCAGATAAGCGGCCAGGCGCGTGATGCGTTCTTCGATGGCCGGGCGATTGAATTGCAAGACGTAGGGCATGAAGGTGGCGTTGGTCATGCCGTGATGGGTGTCGTACAGCGCGCCGACCGGGTGCGAAAGGGCATGCATGCCGCCCAGGCCTTTCTGGAATGCGGTGGCGCCCATCGCGGCGGCGGCGAGCATTTGCGCACGCGCGTCAAGGTCGGAAGGGGTGTGGACGGCCCGCACCAGGGCGTTGGCCACCAGGCGCATGCCTTCCACTGCGATGCCATCGGCCATGGGGTGAAAACCGGGTGCGCAGTAGGCTTCCAGGCAGTGCGCCAAGGCATCCATGCCCGTGCCGGCGGTGACTTTTGCCGGCATGCCAACGGTCAGGGCCGGGTCGCTGATGACCACGCGGGGCATCATTTTCGGGTGGAAGATGATGCGTTTGGTGTGGGTGCGCTCGTCGATGATCACCGCCGCGCGGCCGACTTCCGAACCCGTGCCTGCGGTCGTCGGCACCGCGATGACCGGGGCGATCTGGCTTTCATCGGCGCGTGTCCAGTAGTCGCCGATGTCTTCGAAATCCCAGACTGGCCGGGTCTGGCCGCTCATGAAGGCAATGAGCTTGCCCATGTCCAGGCCACTGCCACCACCGAAGGCGACCACGCCATCGTGTTTGCCGGTGCGCCAGGCATCGAGCCCGCCGGCGAGGTTGGCTTCGACCGGATTGGGTTTCAGGTCGCAGAACAGCGCGACGCCAAGGCCGGCAGCACGCAAGGAGTCCAGCGCCGCCGTGGTGATCGGGGCGCGCGCGAGGCCGCTGTCGGTGACCAGCAACGGTCGATGGATACCCTGGCTGCGACAGACCTCGGCCAGCTCGCTGATGCGGCCGACACCGAAGCGAATGCTCGTGGGGTAGTTCCAGTTCCCGGTCAGGCTCATGGCTCAGATCTCGTGGCGCAAATGGAAGGATTTTGCTCGGGTTAGATGCTCGTAACCCAGGCGCGACAGCGTCACGCCGCGCCCGCTGTTCTTCACCCCGGTCCAGGCCAGGGCCGGGTCGAGGTAATCGCAGCGGTTCATGAACACGGTGCCGGTGTCGATCTCATTGCCCAGGAATTCGGCGGCGGAAAGGTCCTGGGTCCAGATGGAAGCGCTGAGCCCGAACTCGCTGTCGTTCATCAAGGCAATGGCTTCGTCATCGCCGGTCACCGGCATGATGCCGACCACCGGACCAAAGCTTTCTTCGCGCATCACCGACATTTGATGATTGACGTCGACCAGCACCTGCGGCGCGAGGTAGGCGCTGCCCGGCGCATCGGCGGGAAAGGCCTTCGGATCGATCAGGGCCTTTGCGCCCTTGGCCAGCGCATCGGCGATCTGCCCGCGCACGAATTCAGCGGCGCCCGGGTTCACCAGCGGGCCGAGGGTGGTGGCTTCATCCAGTGGATTTCCCAGCATGTATTGATTCGTCAGTGCGACGAAACGCTCGACAAACGCCGGGTAGATTTTTTCATCGACATAGATTCGCTCCACGGCGCAGCAGCTTTGCCCGGAGTTGAAGAAGCTGCCGTCCACCAGGTTTTCCACCGCGTGGTCGAGGTTGGCGTCCGCGCGGACGTAGGCCGGGTCTTTGCCGCCGAGTTCCAGGCCCAGGCCGAGGAAACGGCCCGTGGCGGCGGTTTCCATGGCCTTGCCGGCGTTGACCGAACCGGTGAAGTTCACCTGGTGCACGCGGCCGGAGGCGATGATTTCGCCGGTCTGGTGATGATCGAGCAGCAGGTTCTGGAACAGGCCGTCGGGCAGATGGGCGCGGCGAAACGCCTCGGCGAACCGTTCACCCACCAGCAGTGTTTGCGAGGCGTGTTTGAGGAGGACGCTGTTGCCGGCCATCAGCGCTGGAATGATCGTATTCACGGCCGTCAGATAAGGGTAATTCCACGGTGCGATGACCAGCACCGTACCGAGCGGCTCACGTTTGATATGCCGTCGAAAACCGGCGACAGGTGTAGGCTCAACGGCTGCCAACGCTTCAGGCGCAATAGCAATCATGTGCCGGGCGCGCTCTTCGAAGCCGCGCAGTTCTCCCGCGCCAAAGCGCACTGGGCGGCCCATTTGCCAGGCCAGTTCCGGGACGATCTCGTCCTTCATGGCCAGCATCGCGTCCACCGCAGCAGTGCAAAACGCGGCGCGTTCGCTGAGTGGCCAGTGCTTCCATTGGGCCTGGGCGGTTGCGGCCGCCGTCAGGGCCTGTTCGAGTTGAGTCTCATCGGCACAGCGACGTTCGACATAGACCCGGCCATCGACCGGTGAGATGAGTTGAATCGTTGCAGTCATGATGGCGGTCTCAATAGCGCTCGAAACCGCGCTGCAATTCCCAGTCGGTGATGCGCCGGTCGTACTCTTTCTGCTCCCATTCGGCGGTGTGCACGTAGTGGTCGATCACTTCATCACCGAACGCTTCGCGCAGCATCGTCGACCCTTGGAGTGCGGCGCAGGCTTCGCGCAAGGTCTTCGACACTTCAGGCAAGTGTTCGTCGACGTAGGCATCGCCTTCAAAGGGCGGGGTGAGGGTGAGCTTTTCGTCGATACCGGCCAGGCCCGCGGCGATCAACGCGGCGAAGGCCAGATAAGGGTTGAGGTCGGCGCCGCCGATGCGGCATTCGATGCGGATGGATTTGCTGCTTTCTGCGCACAGACGAAAGCCGGCGGTGCGATTGTCCCGGCTCCAGACCGCCCGGGTCGGCGCAAAGGTGCCGGCCTGAAAGCGTTTATAGGAATTGATATAGGGCGCGAGAAAGCAGGTGATGTCGTTGGCATATTTGAGCTGCCCGGCCACCCAGGCGCGCATGAGTTTCGACATGCCGAACTCAGCCTTGGCGTCGAAAAAAAGCGGCTTCTTCGCGTTTTTGTCCCACAGCGAATTGTGGATATGGCTGCTGGAGCCGGCGGCGTCATAGCGCCACTTGGCCATGAACGTGATCGCCTTGCCTTGCAGCTGCGCGATCTCTTTGCAAGCGTGCTTGATGATGACGTGGTGGTCGGCCATGGTCAGCGCGTCGGCGTAACGAATGTTGATCTCTTCCTGCCCCGGGCCCCATTCACCCTTGGAGTTTTCCACGGGAATGCCGGAGGCTTGCAGATGCTTGCGAATCGCCCGCAGCACTGGTTCCTCGCGGGTGGTCTGGAGGATGTTGTAATCCTCGATGTAGTGGCCGGCGGTTTTTGGCTTGTGGTAGTTGCGCTCGTGGATGGCCTCGTAGCTTTCGTCGAACAGATAGAACTCAAGTTCCGAGGCGAACATGCCGGTGTAGCCGCGTTCGCGCAGTCGCTCGATCTGTTTTTTCAGAATTGCCCGCGGGCTGTGCGGCAGGTCGCGTCGATGGTGATGATCGAGCACATCACACAGCACCAGCGCCGTGCATTCGAGCCAGGGCACCCTTCGCAACGTCGACATGTCAGGCTTGAGGACAAAGTCGCCATAGCCTTTGCTCCAACTGGCGGCGGCGTAACCCGGCACGGGTTCCATGTCGATGTCGTCGGCCAGCAGGTAGTTGCAGCAGTGGGTTTCTTCATGGCCGCTGTCGATGAAAAACTCGACCTGGAATCGCTTGCCGACCAGTCGGCCCTGCATATCGACCATGCAAACAAGAACAGTATCAATCTCGCCGGAGGCGGCAGCACGCTTGAGTTGATCAAAACTGAGGAGGGGCTCGGTCATCACGTAGTCCTGCGTGAAATGGTTGGGCCTGTCTGAAATAGCTGTTGCAGACGCTCTCCAGAACAACCCGAAACCTGCAGACGCGAGCATCGTGTGCAATTAGCTGCTCTAAGCTTAGCTGAATGTTGCTGAGCGCAAGTTTTCTCGCGAGGAGGCAAAAATGGCGAAGAAGAGAGCCCGACACGTACCGACGTCTCGAACTGCAGCCCCCGGATTACCGGGCTGCCGTAAAAGTTTTTACGCTTTCTTTACGAACGGTGTTTTTGCCCGCAACGATACTGGGCGCGATTTTTTTGATCGTCCATGCGCCTTGTTTTTCCAATGGCGCTGGCAAACTGTATTGCCCAAGGATGGGATGCACTTCCTCCCCGCAATTTGAGAGAAGCGACCCTTGAGTGAGACAGCAACCGTTGCACACGAAGACTCCCCATCCAAAACCTCTGGAGTGGGCTTGCTCGTCGCCGCTGTCGGGGTGGTTTACGGGGACATTGGCACCAGCCCCCTCTACACGCTCAAAGAAGTATTTTCCGGCCACTACGGCGTCCAGGTAAACCACGACGGCGTTCTCGGTATTCTGTCGTTGATCTTTTGGTCACTGATCTGGGTCGTCTCGATCAAATACGTACTGTTCATCCTGCGTGCCAACAACCAGGGTGAAGGCGGCATTATGGCGTTGACGGCCTTGGCCCGTCGTGCGGCCGCACCTTATCCGCACATGAGCAAGGTCCTGGTGTTGCTCGGCCTGTTCGGTGCGGCACTTTTTTACGGGGACAGCATGATCACCCCCGCCATCTCGGTGCTCTCTGCGGTTGAAGGACTTCAGCTGGCGTTTGACGGGATAGAGCACTGGGTCGTGCCCTTGTCAGTGATCGTGTTGGTGGCGCTGTTCTTGATACAGAAACATGGCACGGCTCGAATCGGCATCCTGTTCGGCCCTGTCATGGTGCTGTGGTTTGTGGTGTTGGGCGCACTCGGTGTCTACGGTATTTTGCAGCGCCCCGAAGTCCTGCAAGCGCTTAACCCCGCTTGGGCCGTGCAATTTTTCGTGGTTCATCCGGGCATGGGTGTAGCGATTTTGGGCGCTGTCGTGTTGGCACTGACCGGTGCTGAAGCGCTGTATGCCGACATGGGCCACTTTGGTCGCAAACCGATTTCCCGTGCCTGGTTCATTCTGGTGTTGCCAGGGTTGGTACTCAATTATTTTGGCCAGGGTGCGCTGATCCTGGAGAACCCGGAGGCTGTGCGCAATCCGTTCTATCTGCTCGCGCCGAGCTGGGCGCTGCTGCCGATGGTCGCGCTGTCCACACTGGCGACCATCATCGCTTCTCAAGCCGTGATTTCTGGCGCTTTCTCCCTGACGCGCCAGGCCATCCAGTTAGGGTACGTCCCTCGGATGTTTATCCAGCACACCTCCAGCCAGGAACAGGGGCAGATTTACATCGGCACGGTCAACTGGGCGCTGATGGTCGGTGTTGTGCTGCTGGTGATCGGCTTCGAGTCGTCCAGTGCCTTGGCCGCTGCCTATGGGGTCGCGGTGACGGGCACCATGTTGATCACCACCATTCTGTCTTCGGCGGTCGTGCTGCTCCTCTGGAAAACGCCGCGCTGGCTGGCCATCCCGATGCTGCTCGGCTTTCTGCTGGTCGACGGCCTGTACTTCGCCGCCAATGCGCCGAAGATTTTTCAGGGCGGTGCGTTTCCGGTGATCGCCGGCATTGGCCTGTTCATCTTGATGACCACCTGGAAGCGCGGGCGAAAAATCATCGTCGAGCGGCTGGACGAGACCGCACTGCCTCTGCCGTTGTTCATCAGCAGTATCCGTTCGCAACCTCCACATCGCGTGCAAGGTACAGCGGTTTTTCTGACGGCCAGGGCCGATGCTGTCCCGCATGCGCTCTTGCATAACTTGCTGCATAACCAGGTTTTGCACGAGCAGGTGGTATTGCTCACTGTAGTGTCCGAAGACAGCCCTCGGGTAAGTGCTGATCGACGCTTTGAGGTTGAAGCTTATGGCGAAGGGTTCTTCCGGGTCAGTCTGCACTTCGGTTTCATGGAGGAGCCCGATGTACCTATGGCCTTAAGTCTTTGTCACTTGAATGAGCTGGATTTCAGCCCGATGCGCACCACCTATTTCCTCAGCCGGGAGACGGTGATCCCCACCAAGCGCATGGGTATGGCGCGCTGGCGAGAAAGTCTGTTCGCGTTCCTGCTGAAGAATGCCAACAGCAACCTGAAATATTTCAGATTGCCACTAAACAGGGTGATTGAACTGGGGACTCAGGTGGAGATGTAGGGCCAAACAAGGAAGCGAGCCGGGTCAGTTCACTCACAGAGTTTCTGTGTGTGAACTGAGGGTTGATTGAGGCGACTATTGGCAAACAGCTGTACAACCTGAGCCGCTCGCTGGACGCCATGACTCGGCCTATGCCATCGTCGAAAAAATACGTCGTACAGCGAACAGGATCAGGACGATGGAGGAGGGTGACGAGGTCGGCGCAACGCCGTCGATGGCAACGCTGAAAGCGTTCAATCGTTGCGTGCTCGACCTGGGGCGGCTTGCCCGGGATCGCGGCGCCTCGCAGTTCATCGCTGAAGGCCTGCAAGCGTTCAGCCAACTGGTGCCCTTTGCGTCGGCGTGGTGGGGCGAGATGTCCGCGTCAGCCGGCAACGCACCGCCTAAGAGCTGGATGCACGGGCGCATCAACCTGCCCGAATCGTTTGCCGCCGAATGGCACATGAGCGCGGGCCGCGACAAATTCTCCCATGACACGTTGAGTCAACCCGGTGCGGTCGTGCGCGACAGCGGGTTTACCGACCCCGATGAAGCCGTGGACGCCTTCGCTCGGCGCCACGACCTCTACCACCCGATGTGCATCACCTTCGAGTTGCCCGAGAGCGGCCTGATGTTCTTCGTCTGCCTCTACCGTGGCATGGAGGCTGCGACGTTCAACGACAGCGAGGCCGCGTTGTTTTCGGCTTTCTGCGACCACCTGTTGCAGCTGTGGCGGTTCCAGGTGCAAGACATGATCCGCATCGACACCGGCAACGGCGCGACCGACTTCGGCGTGGCGCGCATGGACGGCAGTCTGCTGTACATCGGCGCAAGCCTGTGCGCCGCCATTCAGCGTGAGTTGCCCGGGTGGAGCGGTTCGATGCTACCGGCCGAGGTGATTACGCAACTGCAAAAAGCGCCGTGTGTAATGCGTCTGGGCCGCTGTGCGCTGACACTGAGTCCGAACGCGGAGCATGTGATTCTGTCGCTCGAAGCGCAGTCACGCGCGGCAGTGCTCGCACCACGGGAGCGGACGGCGGCGATGCTGTTTGCCGCCGGTCATTCCTATAAAGAAATTGCAAAGATCCTGACCTTGAGCCCGGCGACAGTGCGCACTTATCTGCGCAACTGTTACTTGCAGCTTGGCGTGAAAAGCAAGGTAGAACTGGGTTCCGTCCTGCGAGACGCCACGCGCCGCGATTAACTCCCCCAATCTTCCTAACTAAATGCTCATCCCCTGTGGGAGCGAGCTTGTGGCGAGGGGATTTATCCCCGTTGGGCTGCGAAGCGGCCCGGGCATTTCAAAGTTAAACCGCGTCTACGACTGCTTCGCAGCCGAACGGGGATAAATCCCCTCGCCACAAGGCCCGCTCCTACCAGAGGAAATTGTTGCTGGGCTATTTGTGTTGCCCCTCCTCATTTGTGGAGGTCCCGCAGGCGGCCGCGCTCTATAGGGTATGCCCTGCATATCAGGGGCTTGCACGGCAGTCTGCCCGGGCCACTTCAAAAACTATAAGAACAGAGGTGAGGCAGTTGAAATTTTCCAGGCTGTTTATCGCGGTTGCGACCACTACGGCACTTTCTTCCATGGCGCTGGTGGGGTGTCAGACCCAGGGCTCGACGCCCGCTGACATGGTGATGCGCAACGGCTACGTCTACACCGTCGATGGCCAGAACTCCGTGCAGCAGGCGATTGCCGTGACGGGCGGGAAGATCGTCTATGTCGGCAGCGACGAAGGGGTTTCCTCGTATATCGGCAAGCAGACCCAACTGATCGATCTGGCCGGACGCATGCTGATGCCGGGCTTCATCGATGCGCACATGCACCCGGGGGACGGTGGCCGCGCCATGACCTTGTGCGACCTGAAATACCAGACAATGACGCGCAAAGTGTTCCAGGAAACCATTCAAGCGTGTCTGGACGCCGACAAGGACAAGGGCCCCGATGTCTGGCTTGAAGTGGGCAGCTGGGACCGCATGGGCATGGACGGACTCGACGGCGACCCGGACAAATCGACGCTGGACGCACTCAAGACCCAGCGCCCGATTCAGGTCCGTTCCACCGACTTCCATACCGTGCTGACCAACTCCCGCGGCCTGGCAGTGGCCGGCATCAAGAAACACACCGCCAATCCGAGCGATGGCAAATACGTGCGCGACAGCGCCGGCAACCCGACCGGTATCTGCGAAGACGGCGCGGCCGATGCCATGGCCGCCGTGGTGCCGCCCGCCACCGATGCAGAGAAACTCAACCAGACCCGGGCCGCGCTCGACGCGATGCGCCAACAAGGCATCACCAGTTTCTTCGATGCCTTGTCAGGGCCGGAAAGTGGCAAGGCGTTCACCCGCCTGCAGCAGTCGGGCGAGCTGACGGCCCGGGCGTTGCTGGCGATCAAACTGGACCCGGCCGCCGCCGCGGCAGACCCGACAAAAACCATCGCCGACGCCAAGGCATTGGCCACGACTTACGACCAGGGCGAAGCCCAACCCGCGCCGGGCGTGAGCATGCGCCACGTCAAATTGTTCATGGACGGCATCATCAATGCGCCGGCGGACACGGGCGCAATGCTGACACCGTACCTGCGCAATGCCGGAACCGATGCAGCACCGAAATGGACACCCGGCACCAACGTCGGTGAGCTGTACTTCCCGCCGCAAGTGCTCAAGCCGCTGCTGTTGCAAGCCGTGCAGGCCGGCCTCGACCCGCACCTTCACGCCACCGGGGACCGTGCGGTGCGTGACTCACTGAACAGCATCGAATACGTGCGCCAGCAATTGCCCGGCAATGGTTTTCGCCCGGCCATCACGCACAATGAGTCCGTGGACCCTGCCGACTATCCACGCTTCAAGGCACTCGACGTGACCGCCAACATGTCCTTCCAGTGGGCCCAGCAGGCGCCGTCCACGGTCGATGGCACCAACGATCATCTGGGCGCCCAGCGTTTTGCCCGCATGGAGCCATCGGGCAGCATCGCTCGTGCCGGCGGCCGCGTGGCGTATGGCAGCGACTGGCCCGTCGACCCGCTCGACGAGTTCCTCGCTCTGAAGATCGGTGTCACCCGCTCAGGCGACCCGCAAAATCCCCACAGCTACGGCCCCAAGTACGCCGGCAGGCTGAATGCCGACCCGGCGCTGTCACGCACGGACGTGCTGCGCACCATCACCATCAACGCTGCCGAGCAGCTGAAACTGGACGCTGTTGTGGGCTCGGTGGAAGTGGGCAAATTCGCCGACCTGATCGTCCTCGACAAGAACTTCATGCAGGTGCCTGAGGATGAATTAGCGCGCAATAACGTGCTGCTGACCATGGTTGGCGGCAAGGTCGTGTGGGCGAAGGCGCCGTTTGTGGGGCTTCAACCGCAACCGGCCCAAGTCGCCATGACTAAACAACAGTAAGAACAACTGCCTGCCCAATCCCTGTAGGAGTGAGCCTTTGTGGCGAGGGGGCTTGTCGGAATGCCGCATCACCCCGTTGGACTGCGCAGCAGTCCCTTTTTTGGGGCCGCTTCGCGACCCAACGGGGTGATGCGGCATTCCGACAAGCCCCTCGCCACAAAGGCTCCCTCCCACATGGGGATCGCGTTTAACCGCCGGACATTGCCGTCTACCAATAACAAGAGAACACCGTAATGACCCCACAACGAAGTCCCCTGATCGAGACCCGTTCGATCGATTACATCCCCGAGGCCGAGCGTCATGGCAGCCTCTACAGCCAGTTCACCCTGTGGCTAGGCGCCAACCTGCAAATCACGGCCATCGTCACCGGCGCGCTCGCCGTGGTGCTGGGCGGTGACGTGTTCTGGTCACTCATCGGCTTACTGATCGGCCAGGTGCTCGGCGGTGCGGTCGTTGCCTTGCACGCTGCTCAGGGGCCCAAACTCGGGCTGCCGCAAATGATCTCCAGTCGTGTGCAGTTCGGGGTCTATGGGGCGGCCATCCCGATTGTCCTGGTGTGCCTGATGTACCTCGGCTTCAGCGCCACCGGCGCGGTACTGTCGGGGCAGGCCATTGCCCAGTTGATTCATGTCAGCGACAGCGCCGGCATCCTGATTTTCGCCGCCTGCATCGCGTTTCTGACGATCTTCGGCTATCGGGTCATCCACTTGGTCGGACGGGTGGCCAGCGTGCTGGGCATCATTGCCTTCGCCTACCTGTTTACCCGGCTGATGACGCTCAACGATATCGGTCTGTTGCTGGAAAACCGTCATTTCGGCTGGAGCACGTTCCTGCTGGCCGTGTCGCTGTCCGCGTCCTGGCAAATCGCCTTTGGCCCTTATGTGGCCGACTACTCACGCTACTTGCCGAGCAAAACCTCGTCCTGGAAGACCTTCACGGCCGTGGGCCTGGGCACGGTGCTTGGCGCCCAGGCGTCCATGGTACTGGGCGTGTTCGCCGCAGCCTTGGCTGGCGCGAATTTCCGCGGTCATGAGGTGGCGACCATCGTCGGCCTGGGCAGTACCGGGGTGATGGCTTCGCTGCTGTACCTGAGCGTGGTGTTCGGCAAGGTCACGGTGTCGACGCTCAATGCTTATGGAAGCTTCATGTGCGTGGCGACGATCATCAGTGGTTTCCGCAGCCGTCTCGAGATCACCGCCCGGCAGCGCATGGTGTTTGTGCTGGTGATTGTCGCGGCCTCCACCACGTTGGCGCTGCTCGGGCAGTATTCGTTCCTCAACTCGTTCAAGTACTTCATCCTGTTTCTGCTGACCTTCTTCACGCCGTGGAGCGCGATCAACCTGGTGGATTACTACTTCATGAACAAAGAGCGCTACGACATTGCGGCGCTGTCCGATCCGGCGGGTCGTTATGGTCGCTGGAACGTGCGCGGGATCAGCGTGTATGTCGTGGGTGTGTTGATCCAGTTGCCTTTCGTCGACACGCATTTCTACTCCGGACCGATGGTCGCGCAGCTCGGCGGTGTGGATATTTCCTGGATCGTCGGGCTGGTGGTGCCGGGCATTCTCTACTACCTGCTGGCGAGGACATCAGCGCTGGCGGTGTTGCCTGAGCACCGTTCGGAGGCTTGAATCAAGGACTTACAAAGTGAGTGCTCCGGTCACCGGCAGGTCTTGGAGCGTCTCCTATACTGATCCGCGTTGACAGGTTCAACACAGATCCCGAACGCCGTTGGAACAGCCACTCGCGTTCCGACGGCTTCCCTACGAACTCACAGTCAGGAGAACGATCATGACCATCCGCATTGGCGACGAAGCACCGGACTTTACCGTCGAAAGCACCGAGGGCACGCTGCATTTCCATGAGTGGATCGGCGACAAGTGGGCGATTCTGTTCTCGCATCCCAAGGACTTCACCCCGGTGTGCACCACTGAGCTCGGTTACATGGCAGGGCTCAAGCCGGAGTTCGACAAACGCAACACCAAGGTGGTCGGGCTCAGCGTCGACCCCGTCAGTAATCACGCAAGTTGGGCCAAAGACATCGAAGAAACCCAGGGGCATGCGGTCAACTACCCCATGATCGGCGATGAAAACCTGGTGGTGGCCAAGCTCTACGACATGATCCATCCAAATGCCAGCGGCGGCGCACGCACTGCCGTGGACAATGCCACGGTGCGTTCCGTGTTCATCATCGGGCCGGACAAAAAGGTCAAGGCGATGCTCATCTACCCGATGAGTGCCGGGCGTAACTTTGATGAGGTATTGCGTCTGCTCGATGCGCTGCAATTGAACGCCAAGCACACCGTTGCCACGCCGGTGAACTGGCGTCCGGGTGAGGACGTGATCATTCCGACTTCCGTCTCTGACGAGGACGCGAAGAAGAAGTACCCGGATGGTTTCAAGACGGTGAAACCTTATTTGCGCACGGTGGCGCAACCCAAGTAACCCCTACGGAGACCCCTGGCATGGCCGTCCAAGTCTTGCGCGTCGACGCAACGCACATCGACACAATCGCCAGCCTCTTCGACGCTTATCGAGGCTTCTACGGCCAGCCCTCGAACCTGCTGCAATCCCGGGATTTCATCGCTGAACGCATCGCCCGGGATGAGTCCGTGATCTTTTTCGCATCGGACCCTTCCGGTGATGCTCTGGGTTTCGTCCAGTTGTACCCGACGTTTTCCTCCATCGACGCCCACCGGACCTGGCTGCTCAGCGACCTGTTCACCGCCCCCGAGGCCCGAGGGCAGGGCGTGGG
Organism: Pseudomonas sp. NPDC099000; assembly: GCF_044759925.1. Taxonomy (NCBI): domain Bacteria; kingdom Pseudomonadati; phylum Pseudomonadota; class Gammaproteobacteria; order Pseudomonadales; family Pseudomonadaceae; genus Pseudomonas; species Pseudomonas sp. NPDC099000. The sequence continues at coordinate 79,587 of NZ_JBIWAF010000015.1, read as the reverse complement.
GAGGATGCTGATGAACGCTGCCCGAGCCTTTGCGCTGTCGACCGGCGCCAAGGGCATGGTGTTGGAAACCGCCACTGATAATTTCGGCGCTCAGCGGTTGTATGAGTCGTTGGGTTACGTGCGCGACCCGGGTTACTACACCTACTGCCTCGATTTGAAGCAGGGCTGACCAAGGCCCGGCGAACACCATTAAAGACCAACGTTCATGCAACAGCTGCCCTGTGGCGAGGGGATTTATCCCCGTTCGGCTGCGAAGCAGTCGTGAATTCAGACAACGCGGTGCATCAGATAGACCGTGCGCTCAGTTTTTACGACTGCTGCGCAGCCGAACGGGGATAAATCCCCTCGCCACAGGGCAGGTACAGGGCCCCCTGATTACCCCGCTTGAACGTGGTTATCCAGCACTCGATTCACCTGTTCCATCAACGCAGCGGCAACTTCCACCGCTCGCGCCATTGCTCATATTCCCCCTCAGGCATCTGCACCAACACCGGAGACTCACGCGGATCCAGCCACTCGAACAACCGTGAAATATCCCCCTGATCCATCGCCGTACACCCCAACGTAGGTGAGGCAGGCCCGCGCCAGATATGGAAAAAGATGCACGAACCTGAACCCGGTGACGCCGGCGTGTTGTGTTCGATAAAGATCCCTTTGCGATACCCAGCCTCTTTGCGCATCTGCTCGGAACTGTTCCAGTCCTTGGCTATCGCCGCGCCGTCGACCAGTTCGTTGTAGCGTTGGGATTCGCTGTCATCCACGCACTCGGTGGTCGATGTCAGCGAGAGGTAAGGCAGCTTTGTGTCAGCCGTCGTGTCGTAGCCAAACGCAGTCCCGAGTTTGAAGATCCCGGCAGGTGCTTTCCCATCGCCTTCACGTTTGACCGGTCCTTCATTGGGCTCAATGTTGCCCAACCCCTTACCCCAAGCCATTCCGTTCTTGCCAACCACCACCGCAAACTCGTCACCGACTTTTCGAAAGCTTCCTTCAACACGTTCATAGCGCTGGGCGATGCCCTGAATGTCATCCCAGTTTTTTGTGGTGACCACAATCAATTGGCGACTGGTGCCCAGCACTTCGTTGGCACTCAGTGGCGTAATGGGAAAATCCATCACGTTCTTCGGCGCTCCCTCTCCACCGAAAGTGAAGTGCCACCACTCTTTCGAATACCCGGAAAATCCCTCTTTTTCCATGGCGCTGCTGAGGTGCTGACGGTTTTCCTTTGCGGTCGCGTTGATGGCCGGGTTGGCGGTATGCGCGCGTTCATCGAAGCAATCGTACCCGGTGCCCATGTCGAGTGCGCCGTCGTGCCAACGCTGGGCATAAGGCGCAGTGCAATCGACTTGCACGGCCGAGGGTGACCAAGTGGCGGCGGGCAGTGCCTTGGGGCCAGTCAGTGTCAGGTCCACGGTTGAGCCTCTGGAGTGATTCGACACCCGCGCCACGTAACCCAGCCGCCAGAAGTCCTGCTTGTCCACGCGTGGATAGAACTCGGCCTTGCGCGGGTCTCCCGGCTCAGTCGCGAAGCGGCCCATGTCGGCCACCGCACGGCTGGGTCGATAGCAATCGAACACTTTCAAGCCATAGCCTTGCTTTTGAAGTGCCTGTTGCACCCGGGCGAGGGCCTGGGCGGTGTCCAGCGACAGCATGCACTCGGCAGCGGCGTAACCGTCGAGCGAGTGTCCGGTGAAGTTGTGGGCGCTGGCGTAGCGGATGTCCTGCTCGATGGTTGGATCAATCGTGCGCAGGTAGACCATGTTTTCGGGTCTGGGCTCGGCACTGGCGATGCCTGGAACGATAACGCTCAGCAACAGCAGCGATCGCAGCCACGAACGGGCTGGCAGGCGGTGGCGCTGAACCGGGAATGGTGGCGAGGAGGGCATACGAACCTTCAGGTTTAAGCGCATGAAGTTTTTGTCCGGAGAACACTTCAAACGGATCTTAAACCATGACTGCCAGTGTCTGGCTGATTCAAGTCTGGCAGTAGGCTTTACGGTGCAAAAACGAAGACGCCCGCGATGTTGTCGCGGGCGCCAGGTTCAGGTTGGGTCTTCAGGCCACCGGCATCATCGGGTCAGCCGCTGCCGGAGCGGTCGCCCGATCAGCGGCCGTCGGTTAGATCCACTGGGTGTTGATCTGCGTCTTGAGGTCCTTGGCCTGGTCCTTGACCAGGTCGAGGCAGGTCACGTACTTCGGCTGACGGTAGGGAGTTGATCCATTTCGTCACCGTCGGTGCTTGCCACTGCTCAAGCGCATCGATCAGCGCCGACGGATCGGTGTTGAAGATCAGCATCTCGCTGTGTTCACTCTTCATGAAACCTTCGCTCACCGCGTGGTTGAGCAGGCCGCGCACCGGGTTGAAAAAGTCGCCGATGTTCAGGCAGGCAACGCCTTTGTGATGTTCACCCAGTTGGGTCAGTGTCGCGACTTCAAACAATTCTTCAAACGTCCCCAGTCCACCGGGCAGTGCAATGAATGCATCCGCCAAGTCACTCATGCGGGTTTTGCGGCTGCGCATGTCTGGCGTCACTTCATGGCGGGTCAGCCCTGGATGCAGATGCCCAAGGTCGAAAAGCAGGCGCGTAATGATGCCGACGACTTCACCGCCCTCGGCGAGGACTGTATCGGCCATGACCCCCATCAAGCCCTTGTCGGTGCCGCCATAGACCAGTTGCAGGCCGCGTTTGGCGATTTCCCGACCCAACGCTTGGGCACCTTCAAGGTAATCGGGGTTAAAGCCGTAGTTGGAACCAGAGAACACGGCAATGCTGCGAAGTGGGGAAGGTGTCGGCATCGAATGTTTACCGCAGAGAGGGAGGGCGCCTCATCCTGCGTTTTCCTGGCCGGGCGCAAAAGAGCCAAGAACGGGCGATTGGAATGGGCCATCCGATGCGTTTACAACAATTCGAGAATGCGTTTGCCCAGTTGTTCGGCGCTGTCCTGCGACTGAATGTTGGCGAATCCGAGCAGCAGCGCGGAGCTTGTCGGGCCGCAGATGCTCCAGTCCGACAGGGCTTCTGCGTAAATCCCCGCGTGTTGCAGACGCTCGACCAGCGAGCGGTCGGACTGGGGTTGCGTCAGTCGCAGAATCAGGTGCATGCCACCCGGCTGGGCATCGATGCGGATGTGTTCGCCCAAGGCTTTCTTGAGCCCGCGCACGGTGTCCTCCCGGCGTTCGCCGTAGAGCTTTCGCATGCGCTGGATATGCCGGGCAAAATGACCCTCGGTCACAAACGTGGCGACGATCGCCTGGGTAAGTTCCGGGCAGCCGTCGAGGAACGTCTCGCTGACGTGTTCGAATTGTTCGACCTGGGCTTCAGGAACCACCACGTAGGCCAGGCGGATGCCAGGAAACAGCACCTTGCTGAACGTGCCGCAATAAAGCACGCGACCTTCGCGATCGAGGCTTTTGAGCGCGGGCAGCGGTCGGCTGATGTAGCGGTACTCGCCGTCGTAATCGTCTTCGACAATCCAGGCGTGTTCCCGGCTCGCCCACTCCAGCAGCTCCAGGCGGCGCGGCAACGACAACGACACGCACAGCGGGCTTTGATGGGCCGGGGTGACGACGGCGGCCCGCGCGCCTGTGTTCAGGCCTTGCGCGACCTGCATGCCGTCCTGGTCGACCGGAACGGGGGCCACTTCGATTTGCAGATGCTCCAGCAACTGCCGGGTGGGCAGGTAACCAGGGTCTTCAACCAGCACGCGGTCCCCCGGTTTGAGGAGCGCGTGCGTGATCAGCGACAATGAGTTTCGGTACCCGGAAGTGATGAACACCTGGGCCGGCGAGCAGGTAATGCCCCGTGCGACTTGCAGGTAAGTGGCGATCGCGATGCGTAACGATTCCAGGCCATAGACCGATGGATTGGCCATGTCCTGGATCTGCGTGGCGCGAACGCATCGGGCGCCGATTTGCGCCCAGATCTTCCTGGGGAACGCGTCAAGCGCGGGCAGGGCCATTTGAAAGGGCAACACCTGCGCCTTGTGCCTGATCGAGTTGCTGGCGGCTGAACCAAAGGTTCGTTCCGTGGGGGATGAGGACACCCTGGCGTTGATGCCCGGCGCCACAACCGTGCCCGCCTGACCGCGCGCCTGAATGTAACCCTCGGCAGTCAAGAGTGAATACGCGGTATCGATGGTGCCCCGGGCCAACCCGAGTTCTTTGGCCAGTGCCCGGGCTGCGGGAATCCGGTCTCCGGGTGCGAGCAAACCGTCAGCAATCGCACCACGGAATCGCCAGTAGATCTGCCGATAGATGGGCTCGTTGGAGGTGGGGTCCAGCGGTGAAAAGTTGTGGATCTGATTGGCCATGGCCGCGCCGGCACCCTGCTTGTTTTGGTCCGAGAAGATTCAGCATGATGGCATTGGCCGCATGGGGCGATCATCAGACCGAAGAAAAATACGCGTGCAGTGCTTGATCCGTCTTGTTCCTGGCCTCGGCGACTGCCTCCGGACCCAGGGCCGTTCCTTCAACAGAGAAAAACGTTAGTGCATGCAGTCCGATCATGCCCAGAACGGCTTTCAGATACGGCGTCAGGAAGTCCGGCTGACGTGGGTTGATCCCTGAAAACCGGCCGCCCGAGGCCACCGCGACAAAGACCTGGCGATCACGCAGCAGGCTGGTTTTGCCCTGCGCGCCCACGTTGAAGGTCCGACGAACGCGGGCGATATGATCGATCCAGACTTTCAGGGCCGCCGGTACGGTGAAGTTGTGCATGGGCGTTCCGATCACCACGACATCTGCACTTTGCAGTTCTTCAATCAGCTCATCCGAGCGGGCGATAGAACCTTCCTGAGTGACATCGGCCGACGACTGTTGGGACTCTGCGTAATGCTCATCTACCTGGGTGATGGCATCACCGCTCACGACCCGGTTGATGACCGTTGCCGTCGGATCGCTCCTCAGTAAAAAACCAATGATGTTGCTGGAAAGTCTGTGGCTCTCGGAACGTTGGCCGCGAGGGCTGCACGTGACGTGGAGGATTTTCATGATTCACCCGTTTATAAGATTGCCTGTTGGGGGAATCATTCTAGGAAACCCATGACCTAGACCAAAGATCCATGAAACGGCTTTTCAGCTGGGCCATGTGAAATGGTCAGCATTGGGAATATGGCCCAGTACACAACACTATTCTTGGACCTTATCAAATAGACCAAGCCGCCGCACGATGGCGTCCTCATCCAGCCAATACAAGGACTTCATCATGAGTCATCGCATCGACTACGCCAAAGCTTCTCCTGAGGGTTACAAGGCATTCGGCGGCGTGTACGTCTGCCTGCAAAACAGCGGCCTGTCCCACGAACTGATTGATCTTGTTTATCTACGGGTCTCGCAAATCAACGGCTGTGCCTTTTGCATCGACATGCATTCGCGTGACCTGCTCAAACTCGGCGTCAGCGTCGACAAACTGGTACTCGTCCCCGTATGGCACGACGCAGGTGAAGTGTTCAGCCACCGTGAGCGCATCGCGTTGAGTTGGGCGGAAACAGTCACCCGCGTCGCTGAAACCGGCGTACCCGATGCCGACTATGAAGCCGCGGCTGCCGAGTTCGGCGATAAGGAACTGGCGGACCTGACGTATGCCATCGGTTTGATGAACGCCTTTAACCGATTCGGCGTGTCCTTCCGTTCGAAACCGGCGGCTGCCAACAAGGCTTGAACCCATCGTTCAACCGATCTCGCCTGGCCATAGCGCCTGGCGAGCTCACCCACGGAGCTGACACCATGGCATGGGCATTACTGGGTATCGCCGGCATTCTCGAAATCGCATTTGCCTTCTACATGAAAGGGTCTGAAGGTTTCACACGACTAATCCCCGGGCTGATGGCAGCGGGGACCGGTTTATCGAGTGTCTTTCTGCTTTCACTTTCACTGAAGTCATTGCCCGTGGGCACGGCTTACGCGGTCTGGACTGGGATCGGCGCGGCGGGTACCGCGATTCTGGGGATGGCGGTGCTGGGCGATGCGACGACGGCGCTGAGAATTGCGTGCATCGCGCTGATTCTGGCCGGCGTGATCGGACTCAGGCTGGTCTCGGGAAGTTGAGGCGGGAGAGGGGTGTCACCCGATCAAAAACAAAGGTGTAAAAGAGGCATTTTGCTGGCCCCGAAGCGTCCAGGTTGTCGCCAAAATCACTTCATTTTCAGGTGGTTAGGCGGAATGCAATTGCGAAGTGTATTTATCACGATGATCTCGTTTGCCCTGGCCTGCGTTGCAGCCTCTGCCCATGCCAAGGAGCTGGCTTCCAATGACCGGTATATGTGCAGCTGGGGGGCGGGCACCGCGGCGAGGGCCCAGGAACTCAAGCTGGCCGGCGTCTCCCTGTATGCCGCCCGGCAGAAGATACAGGCTTACAAATTCAGCAAGGCGTGGATGCGCATGATGGCGATGGGCATCACCGAGCAGACCTACGACAGCAAGTCTCGGTACAAACCGGCGGATGTCCGGCAGAGTTTTTATGAAGAGTGCGTGCGGTATAAGTTGGCGCGTAAGTGAAAGCCTAATGTCGGTCAACTACGCAATGGTGCGGCAAACACAAAACCTGTGGCGAGGGGGCTTGCCCCCGTTGGGTTGCGAAGCAGCCCCCTCCGATCTGTCAGTTACAAAGAGTTGCCTGGTTTACGACTGCTTCGCAGCCGAACGGGGTCAAGCCCCCTCGCCACAGGATTTCACCAGGCTCAAGCTCTACGTTTACGCCTTAATTCAGGCACTGCGCCCCAGCCTTGGCCACTTGCGCATCCTGCTCGGCCTTGACCCCGGACACACCCACCGCGCCGATCACCTGGCCATCGACAATAATCGGCACGCCACCCTCAAGTGACGTCAGCAACGGCGCCGACAAAAACGCGGACCGTCCTCCGTTGACCATCTCTTCATACCCTTTCGATTCACGCCGGCCAAGGGCCGAGGTGCGAGCCTTTTCGGTGGCGATGTAGGCGCCGATCGGCGCGCAACCGTCGAGGCGCTCCAGGGCCAGAGGATGGCCGCCGTCGTCGACAATCACGATGGTCACGGCCCATTGATTGCTCTGTGCTTCGCTGCGTGCGGCATCGAGAATCCGGCTGACTTCGGTCTGGCTCAGTACGGCTTTGCTTTTCATGGGAATACTCCAGGGCTCGATGAGGGCAACGCGGCTTCGACCAGTTCGATCCAGTGCCGGACCGGGGTTCGGCCCGCACCGTCGAGGTGGGACTGGCAGCCGATATTGGCCGTGACAATGACTTCGGGGTGACCGCTTTCCAGTGCGTTGAGTTTGTTGTCGCGCAGTTGCCGGGACAGCTCCGGTTGGGTCAGCGAATAGGTGCCCGCCGAGCCGCAACACAGATGACCGTCGGGAACGAACGTCAGGTTGAAACCCAGCCTCGTCAGCAGCGCTTCAACCGCACCGCCGAGTTTCTGTGCGTGCTGCAAGGTGCAGGGGCAATGGAAGGCCAGGCGCTGGTCGCTGTGAATGCCGAGCGTGTCCAGCGGCTCCTCGCGCAACACTTCAACCAGATCCTTGGCCAGTTCGCTGACCTTTCTGGCCTTCTCGGCATACGCCGGATCGGTGCTGAGCAGGTGGCCGTAGTCTTTGATGAAGGCACCGCAACCGCTGGCGGTTTGCACAATGGCTTCGGCACCTTGTTCAATGCTCGGCCACCACGCATCAATATTGTGGCGGGCGCGATCAAGGCCGGCCGCCTGCGCGTCCAGGTGATAATCGACTGCGCCGCAGCAACCGGCCTCGCGCGCCGGCGCCACACTGATCCCCAGTCTATCCAGGACGCGCGCGGTGGCCGCATTGGTGTTCGGCGACAGACTCGGCTGCACGCAACCTTCGAGCATCAGCACCTGCCGGGCGTGGCGGGCGACCGGGCGTTGTCTGGCCGGATACACGTGGCGAGGCAACTTGGCTTGCAGCGTGTTGGGCAGCAGGGCACGGAACACCTGACCGCTGCTGACCAGCGCTTTGAACAGCCCCGGATTGGGCACGATGCTGCGCAAGCCTTCGCGCAACAAGCGCTGGTCGAGTGAGCGCGGCACGGCCGCATCGACCACCGCGCGGCCGATGTCGAGCAAGTTGTGATAATCGACGCCCGAGGGGCAAGTGGTTTCGCAGTTACGGCAGGACAGGCAGCGATCCAGGTGCTGCTGGGTTTTCTGAGTGACTTCGTTGCCTTCCAGCACCTGTTTGATCAGGTAGATGCGCCCACGCGGCCCGTCCAGCTCATCGCCGAGCAGTTGATAGGTCGGGCAGGTGGCGTTGCAGAAACCGCAGTGCACGCACGTGCGCAGGATGCTTTCGGCTTCTTCGGCGCGGGGCAGTTGGCGGGCCTGTTCGCTCAAGGTGGTCTGCATGGGTCAAAGCTCCGCGTACAGGCGACCGGGGTTGAAGAGGCCCCGTGGATCGAGTTGGTCCTTCAAGTTGCGGTGGTAGCGCATCAGTGCTGGGGGCAGCGGTTGGAACGGGCTGTCGATCAGGCCGTGGCTGTAGCAGGTCACATGCCCGCCGACTTCCGCGACGATCGAGCGAATGAACGCTGCCAGCGCGTCGGATTTGAGCCAGCGCTGGGCGCCGCCCCAGTCGATCATTTGCAGGCCGGGCAGGGAAAGCCGAGGCGTGTTGTGCGGGACGGACAGGCGCCAGAGCGGCTGGTCTTCATCAAAAAAACTCAACCGATGTTCATTCAGATCCGCCCAGTACGAAGCTTCCAGTACCTCGCCACCCAAGCGCTCATGCGCCGCCGCCACCGAGCCTTCGCCTCCTTCAAGGCGCAAGTGCAGGCGCTGACCGTCATGGCACGCGGCGCTGATCGGCAGCGGTTGCTGCCCCCATTCGGCTAGGCGCAGCAAGGCGCGATCGCTGTCCATTTCCAGGCTGATGCTTAACGCTTGCCGAGGTTTGGGCAGCACTTTCAGCGAGACTTCGGTGATCACGCCAAGCGAGCCATAACTGCCGGCCATCAAGCGCGACAAGTCGTAGCCGGCGACGTTCTTCATGACTTCGCCGCCGAAGCGCAAATGCTTGCCATGGCCGGTGATGACCCGTGTCCCGAGGACAAAGTCCCTGACCGAGCCTGACCACGGACGTCGCGGTCCGGACAGCCCACTGGCAATCATCCCGCCCACGGTGGCGCCTTCACCGAAGGAGGGCGGTTCGCACGGCAGCATCTGCTGCGCCGCGTCCAACACTTCGGCCAGTTCTGCCAAAGGCGTGCCGCAGCGTGCGGTGATCACCAGTTCGGTCGGGTCGTAGCTGACGATGCCGCGGTGGCTGCGCGTGTCGAGCACTTCGCCCGCCGCGATACGGCCCAGGAACGCTTTGCTGTTGGAGCCCTGGATGCGTAGCGGCGTGGCGTTTTGCAGGGCCTGGTTAACCTGGTCCAGTAGCGCGCCACTGTCATCGATGTCGTGTTCGCTGCGCATCAGAAACGCTCCAGTTCAGGGAAGGGCAACTGACCCATGTGAACGTGCATCGCGCCGAACTCGGCGCAGCGATGCAGCGTCGGAATGTTCTTGCCTGGATTGAGCAGACCGCCCGGATCGAACGCGGCTTTGACGGCATGAAACAGGGTCAGCTCATCGCTGTTGAACTGCGCGCACATTTGATTGATTTTCTCGCGGCCGACCCCGTGTTCACCGGTGATGCTGCCGCCGACTTTCACGCACAATTCGAGGATCTTGCCACCCAGGGCTTCGGCGCGATCCAGTTCGCCGGGCTGGTTGGCATCGAACAGAATCAGCGGGTGCATGTTGCCGTCACCGGCATGGAAAACGTTGGCCACCCGTAGGTCGTACTCGGCCGACAGCGCGGCAATCGCCTGTAGCACGCCGGGCAGCTCGCGGCGCGGGATGGTCCCGTCCATGCAGTAATAATCCGGCGAGAGGCGGCCCACCGCCGGGAACGCATTCTTGCGCCCGGCCCAGAAGCGCACGCGTTCGGCTTCATCTTTAGCCTGGCGGACTTCGGTGGCGCCGGCCTGTTCCAGCACCTGGCGCACGCGGTCGCAGTCATCGTGAACGTCGGCTTCAACACCATCGAGTTCGCACAGCAGAATGGCTTCGGCGTCGACCGGATAACCGGCGTGAATAAAATCTTCGGCGGCGCGAATGGCCAGGTTGTCCATCATTTCCAGACCGCCCGGAATGATGCCGGCGGCAATAATGTCGCCCACGGCGCGACCGGCCTTTTCGACGGAGTCGAATGCCGCGAGCAGCACTTTGGCCGTCTGCGGTTTGGGCAGCAGTTTGACCGTGACTTCGGTGATCACCCCCAGCATGCCTTCGGAACCGGTAAACAACGCCAGCAGATCGAAACCGGGCGAGTCGAGTGCTTCGGAGCCCAGGGTCAGGTGTTCGCCATCGACGGTGAGGATGTCGACCTTGAGCAAGTTGTGCACGGTCAGACCGTACTTCAGGCAATGCACGCCCCCGGCGTTTTCGGCCACGTTGCCGCCGATGGAACAGGCGATCTGCGAGGAAGGGTCCGGCGCGTAGTACAAGCCGAACGGCGCGGCGGCCTGGGAAATCGCCAGGTTGCGCACGCCCGGTTGAACCCGCGCCGTGCGCGCGGCGGGGTCGATGTGCAAGATGTTGTTGAAACGCGCCATCACCAGGAGCACGCCTTTTTCGAGCGGTAGTGCACCGCCGGATAAACCGGTGCCGGCGCCGCGAGCAACCACCGGCACATGAAACTCATGGCAGAGTTTAAGCACGCCCTGGACTTCGTCGATATGACGCGGCAGCACCACCAGCATCGGCGTGGTGCGGTAAGCGGAAAGTCCGTCGCATTCATACGGTTTGAGTTCTTCACGCTGATGCAGGACTTCCAGGTCTGGCAGGCGAGCGCGCAGTGCCTGGAGCAGGGCCGCTCTGTCGACATCAGGCAGAACGCCGTCGACGCGTTCATCGTAGAGGATGTTCATAGGCGGTTCACGACCCTCCGTTTGTTTTTATTAGAGGTCTGTTTGCGGTGAAAGCTCACTTGCATCATTGGCCTGACGCGTCTTACTGTCCATGCGTTGTTTCACTGGTCGAACCAGTTCCTTTGAAGTTGTTCCTGTGTTTATGGGAAAAATAATCGTCTAAACATGCAGTTAGGTTTGTATTTGAACGTTTAGGGTTTTGCCGACGACGCTGGTCATACCAGTTGGAGGTTCGATGGAGAGGGCGAAAGTGACCCGTAATCCGCAAGTCGCAGACGTGGTCAGTGAACGCATAGAACGCCTGATAGTCGACGGTGTTCTCAAGACCGGGCAGTTGCTGCCCTCGGAACGGCGCCTGACCGAAAAGCTCGGCGTCTCGCGCACAGCGTTGCGTGAGGGCCTGAAGTTGTTGCGCGCCCGGGGGATTATCAAGACGGAGCAGGGCAAGGGATCCTTTGTCGCTGATCTGTCGGGCCACAGTGCCGCATCGCCGCTGATGCATCTGTTCAGCTCACAACCACGCACGCTTTACGATCTGTTCGAGGTGCGCAGCCTGCTGGAGGGAGAGTCTGCTCGTCTGGCCGCATTGCGCGGGACCGAGGCGGATTTTGTCCTCATCACCCGCAGCTATGAAGCGCTGCTCGATGCCCACACGCGGTCGATGGAAGCGAGCGAACACGCCCGGCTCGATCATGCCTTTCACCTGGCGATCTGCGAGGCCTCGCACAACCCGGTGCTGGTGCAAACCTTGCGCTCGCTGACCGACTTGCTGCTCAACACCGTGTTCGCCTCGGTCAACAACCTCTACCACCGCGCACCGCAAAAGCGCCAGATCGACCGTCAGCACGCCCGGCTCTACAACGCCGTGACCGGCCGCATGCCGGAGCAGGCGCGCAAGGCGGCCATCGCGCACATCCAGAGCATCTGCGAGAACCTCAGGGAAATCGAAAGCGAGGAGCAGCGTCTGGTCCGGGCCACGCTACGGCTCGAAGGGTGGGCGTAAAGGTTGCCGATCCTGTACTGCTGAAAAGCGGCACGACTGTCGTAAAAACGACCTGTTTACGCTGAACGCGAACCCTGGTCATTTTTCTGTTGAACGAGTGTTCAGCTTCGACTATGTTCGTTCCACCTCCCCCGGCTGGTTGCGCGGGCTTGCGTTTCTTCTTTTCGAACGAGGCACTGGCATGCGGTTTTCACCCTTTGTTGAGCGGATTTCAGGCGACGGTGTTGCCGCCTGGGATATTCACAATGCGGCCTTTGAAGCCCAGCGCCGTGGTGAGGATGTGATCATTCTCAGCGTCGGCGACCCGGATTTCCCCACTCCCGATTTCATCACCGATGCCGCGATTCATGCGCTGCGCGAGGGTGACACCCACTACACCGAAATCGCCGGTCGCCAGGCTTTGCGTGAAGCCATCGCCGCTCGGTACAGCTTGCTGTTCGACCGTGAGGTGACGGCGCCAAACGTCATCATTTCGGCGGGCGCACAGAACGCGCTGTTCATCACCTCGATGTGCCTGCTCAATACCGGCGACGAAGTGATCGCCCTGGACCCGATGTACGTGACCTACGAGGCGACGCTAAAGGCGTCCGGCGCCACCTTGGTACGCGTGCCGTGCTCCGCGGATTCAGGTTTCCGGCTCGATGCCGCCGTGCTGGCCAAAGCCATCACCCCGCGCACCCGGGCGCTGTTCTTCTCCAATCCGAATAACCCGACCGGTGTGGTGCTCAACCGCGAAGAACTGCAAGCCATCGCCGACCTCGCCATCCAGCATGACCTGTGGGTTGTGGTGGACGAAGTCTACGAGAGCCTGACGTTTGAACGCGAACACCTCAGCCTGGCAGCGTTGCCGGGCATGGCCGAGCGCTGCGTGGTGATTGGCAGTCTGTCGAAATCCCATGCCATGACCGGCTGGCGCACCGGCTGGATCGTCGCTGATGAAGCCCTTGTGGCTCACGCCGAAACCCTGGTGTTGAGCATGCTTTACGGCTTGCCGGGCTTTGTCATGGAGGCCGCTCTCAAGGCGGTTCTGGCCCATGAAGACGTGACCCACGGCATGCGCGACATCTATCGCCGTCGTCGCGATCTGGTGGTGACCAGCCTGTCGGATTGCCCGGGTATTTCAGTGCTCACCCCCGATGCCGGCATGTTCGTGCTGGTGGACGTGCGGGACACCGGCCTGACTTCTCTGGAGTTCGCCTGGCGTCTGCTGCGCGAGGCGCGCGTATCGGTGCTGGATGCGGCGGCGTTCGGTGAACCTGCGCAAGGCTTTGTGCGGCTCTCGTTCACCCTGGGTGAAGAACGACTGGCCCAGGCTTGCCAGCGTATTCGCGACTTTGTCCTGGTGTTGAAAGGCGAAGCGCCGCGGCCGGTGATCAGCCGTGTCACTTGCGAAGCGATTGCTGAACCGGTCAAGGCCAAGACCATGATCGAGGTCGATGGCCTGCACAAACGCTTCGGCAATATCGAGGTCCTCAAAGGTGTTTCCTTGACGGCCCGCGAAGGCGATGTGATCTCGCTGATCGGTGCCAGCGGCTCGGGCAAAAGTACCTTGCTGCGCTGCATCAACATGCTCGAAGTGCCGGACCAGGGACGCATTCTGGTGGACGGCGAAAGCATTCACCTGAACTTCGACCATCCCGGCGCGCCGCTGGTGAAGGACGCCAAGCAACTGGTGCGCATCCGTTCGAGCCTGGGCATGGTGTTCCAGAACTTCAACCTCTGGCCCCATCGCACGGTGCTGGAAAACCTCATCGAGGCGCCGACCCAGGTCCTGCGCGAAAGCCGTGCGGAGGCCACTGATCGGGCCGAAGCCTTGCTCGAACGCGTAGGGCTTGCGGCCAAACGCAACGAATACCCGGCGTTTCTCTCCGGGGGACAGCAACAACGGGTGGCCATCGCCCGGGCCCTGGCCATGCGGCCCAAGGTCATGCTGTTCGATGAACCCACCTCGGCACTCGACCCGGAACTGGTCGGCGAAGTGCTGCGGGTGATCCGCTCCCTCGCGGAAGAAGGCCGGACCATGATCCTGGTGACCCATGAAATGGCTTTCGCCCGTGATGTCTCTTCCAAAGTCGCCTATTTGCACCAGGGGCTGATCGAGGAAACCGGTTCGCCGGACGAAGTGTTCGTACACCCACGCAGCGAGCGTTGCCGGCAATTCGTCAACGCTCATCAGACTCGCTAATAACATCATAAAAAGACGGGGCAAAATCATGGGAAATCGACGTTTGGCAAACTGGATGACGGGCGTGGCTTGCGTGTTTCTGGCAGGAATGAGCGCGGCCCAGGCACAGCCGATCAGGTTCGCGGTCGCAGCCGAACCCTATCCGCCGTACACCGAGAAGCAGGCCAACGGTGAATGGAAAGGCTTTGAAGTCGACCTGATCAAAAAGCTGTGCAGCGAAATGAAAGCCGAGTGCGAGATCAAGGAAGTGGCGTGGGACGGGATCATTCCGTCGTTGCTGGCGAAGAAGATCGACGTGATTTTCTCGTCGATGTCGGTGACTGAAGAACGCGAAAAACAGATCGCCTTCAGCAAGGCGTATTACGACTCCGTGATTGCGATTGTCGGGTCGAAGGGCACGTCGGTGAAAAAGTATCCGGATGACCTCAAGGGCAAGATCATCGGTGTGCAGAACTCGACGGTGAGCGCCAGCTACCTCAAGCAGTACTACGAAAAAATCGCTGACGTGAAGTATTACGACACCCAGGACTCGGCCAACGCCGACCTGATTGCCGGGCGCATCGACCTGATGATGGCGGACGGCACGGCCATGGCGGCTTTCGTCCAGACCCCGGATGCCCGCAACAGCAACCTCGAGTACCTGGGCGCCGTGCCGTATGACCCGATCTTCGGCAAAGGCGTGGGCGCCGGCCTGCGCAAGGATGACACTGAGCTCAAGGCCAAACTCGACCAGGCGATCCAGACCTTGCTGGCGAGCAAAGACTATGACGACCTGTCCCAACACTACTTCGGTACCAGCGTGAAACCAGCCTTCTGACGGCCACGCGCAAAACAACTCCATGGAATGAAATTTTCCTGAGGAAACACCCATCCCCGTAGGAGCGAGGCTTGCCCGCGAAGGGGCCCATGAAGTTGCCAAAAGCTTCGCGGGCAAGCCTCGCTCCTACAGAGGGCGGTGGTGCATCAAGACCACCGATTGGAGACTGAAATGCCAGCCATGTTCGAATTGATCAACTTCAGCGAAACAGGATGGGGCAGTGCGCTGTTGAAGGGTCTTTGGATGACCCTGCAAATATCGGCCGGGGCCTTTGTGGTCGGGCTGTTCATCGGTCTGGTGGTGGCCTGCCTGAAGCTCGGCGCGCCAAAGCCAATTGCGGCGCTGATGCGCGGTTACACGACTTTGTTCCGGGCGATTCCGGAGTTGCTGCTGATCCTGTTGCTGTACTACGTCGGCTCCATGCTCCTCAACTCGCTGATGACGCAGATGGGCTACGACGTCGTCAATGTCAGCGGTCCGTTGGCCGCCATCGTGGTGCTGGGGCTGGTGCAGGGCGCCTACGCTTCGGAGATTTTCCGCGCGGCGATCCAGGCGATTCCCTTCGGCCAGATCGAAGCGGCGAGGGCCTTCGGTCTGAGCGGTTTCGGCCTGTTCCGGCGCGTCACGCTGCCGATCATGGCGCCGTATGCGATGGCCGGGATGGCCAACCTGTGGATCAACCTGATCAAGGACAGCGCATTGATCAGCGTGGTCGGCACCAACGAGCTGTTGTACACCGCCAAGCAAGGGGCGGGTTCGACGCGTCATTACTTGTTGTTCTACCTCACGGCCGCGGCGCTGTATTACGCGGTGACGTTGGTGTCCAACTACCTGTCTGGACGGCTCGAGCGGCGTATTCGTCGCTGGATGCCTTTGGCTGAGTGAATGAAATGATTCCAGCGTGGATAGTTGAATACGCGGCGCTCTTGGGCCGGGGACTGCAAACGACCATCACCATCCTGTTGATTTCCAGTGTGTTCGGTTTCGCGCTGGCGGTGCTGGTGGCGCTGGCTCGGATCTCGAAAAACAAGGTGATCGCCAAGGCCAGCCTGTTCTACACCAGCGTGTTGCGTGGTACGCCGTTGCTGATCCAGATCTACATCTTCTACTACGGGCTCGGCAGCGTGTTTGCGCAGTTCCCGCTGATACGCGGCAGTTTTCTCTGGCCGTATTTGCGCGACGGTTACTGGTACATCGTGTTCGCGCTGGTGTTGTCGGTGGGCGCGTATGTCGGCGAAGTGATTCGCGGCGGGCTGTTGGCGGTGCCCAAGGGCGAGATGGAAGCGGCCTCGGCGTTTGGCATGACACCGCGCCAATCGCTGTTGCGGGTGCGCTTGCCTCGGGCGCTGCGGTTGCTGTTGCCGACCTTGGCCGGGGAGACCGTGATGCTGCTGAAGTCCACGGCGCTGGCCTCGACGATTGCGATTGTCGATCTGCTGGGCGCCGCCAACGTGGTGCGGGCGCAAACCCTGCAGGTCTATGAGCCGCTGTTGCTGGTGGCCGGGGTCTACGTCTGCCTGACGTTCCTGATCGAAGCACTGTTTGCCTTTGCCGAACGGCGCGGGACGCCCGTGCGCAGGTCGGTGTAAATGAGCACGTCACAAGTCGTCGACCGGTCGCTGCAGGGCATTGGCCTGTGCACCTTGGGGTACGCGTTCCTGGCGTTGCAGGACGCGGTCATCAAGTGGCTGGTGGCCGATTACTCGGTGGTCACCATCCTGTTCTGGCGCAGCCTGGTGGTGGTCGTTGCCTGCCTGTTGGCGGGGCGCCTGCGCCTGGTCCAGCGGGCCTGGCGTTCGCCGAGCCGACGCTTGCTGGTGGTGCGCGGTTTGCTGTCGATTGTGGCCTGGCTGCTGTATTACACGGCCGCACGAGACCTGTCTTTGGCGGAGATGACCACCCTGTATTTTTCCGCGCCGATCATGGTCACGGTGCTGGCGGCGGTGATTCTCAAGGAGCGGGCCAGCGGCTGGCAGTGGTTTTCCCTGATCCTCGGGTTTGTCGGGGTGATCATCGCCTGCCGCCCGAGCAACATCGCCGATCCGTGGCCCATTGTGCTGACACTGCTGGCGGCGATGTGCTGGGCTTTCACTTACATCCAGTTGCGCCAGGTGGATGACCAGACCTCGGTGCTGGAGCAGATGCTGATCACCAATGTGGTGTTTGTGCTGTGCATGACGGTCGCGCTGCCCTGGACGTTCACCCCGGCGCCGACACCGGCGTGGCTGGGAATGCTGGTTGCCGGTCTGGTGGGCGGTATCGGTCAGTTCCTGCTGTTTGCCAGTTTTCAGCGGGCCACCGCCACCTTGCTGGCGCCGTTCGAGTACACCGGGTTGATCTGGGCGTTCCTGCTGTCGAGTCTGATCTGGGGCACGCTGATGGATGTGTCGCTGATGATCGGTGCCGGTCTGATCGCGGTCAGCGGCACCCTGGCGATGATCTTCGGTCGCCACCCCTCACAGAACGTCGTCGGTGCTGAATGCTCCGTGACGCAGCCCCTTTATCCAGCAACGACAGATATGGAGGCCGTTGGCGGGGCTGAAGGTTTCGGGGTTGAGGCACCACTCGATCCAGAGTCCGTCGAGCATCGCCGATAAACCGATGGCGGCCAGGCGCGTGTCGTGGATCACGAAACCTTCGCTGGCAGCCATGTCATCGAGCAACTGGCGCAGCAGTTCGAGGTAGGCGCGGTAGCTTTTTTCGTGGGACTGGCTGACGTGTTCGGAGTGCCGAATCAGGCTCCAGAACACCACCCAGGCGCCCAACAGCTGCGGGTCCATGACCCGAGGCGAAAAAGAGCCGCTGAGGAACGCGTCCATCTTTTCGGCGGGCGTGCCGGCCTGCTGGATTTCCTGGAGCAGGGCGGTGGTCAGTTCGCTGGCGATCTTCTGATAAGTGTCGGCGATCAGCGCATCGATGCTGCCGAAATGGTGATTGAGCAGGCCGACGGACACCCCGGCCTCCGTGGCAATGCGGCGCACGGAAATGCCGGCATGCCCGTCACGGACCAGGCAACGCAAGGTGGCGGCCACCAGCATTTCGCGACGCTCATCGGGTTCTGCGCGACGGTTTTTAGGAGGGGTGGTTGTCACAAGGGAATCCTTGGGTGCGGTGCCTGGCTGGCGAGCTTAGTTGAACGTGCGTTCAATCTCCAGTGTCGGCAGCGATGCATCGGTTTTTAACGGTCAAGACGGGGGAGGACAAGCAGATGGCGCAGGATATTTCGTTCGGTGTTCGCAACAACAACGGCGACGCGGTGCAAGTCGGCGCCTGGCGCTTCGAGGGCGACGGCAGCGGGCCGAAGGTGCATTTGCAGGCGGGGGTGCATGCTGACGAAATCGCCGGGATGCTGGTGCTGCATCTGTTGATGCAACGGCTTCAAGTCGTCGAGGCCAAGGGCCGGCTAAAGGGCCGCGTGACGGTGGTGCCGCAAGCCAATCCCCTGGGCATCGGGCAGTTTCGCCAGGGGCGGATTCTCGGTCGCTTTCACGACGCGACCGGGCATAACTTCAACCGCGGGTTCGACCAATCGGCGGCGATGGAGCGACCTTCGACCATCGTTCAGGAGTGGCAAAAAAGCCTGGTACAACTGGCTTCAACCGCAGAGGTGATGCTCGACTTGCACACCGATGACGAAGCCTTGCCGTACCTCTACGTGCACCGCAGTTTCTGGCCCCGTGGTCGTGAATTGGCGGCGGCGATGAAGATGGACGTGGCGATCATCTGGGATGACGGCGGCGACGGCTCCTTCGAAGAAACCATCATTGCGCCGTGGCTGCGCGAGGGCGTCACCGACCAACGCATGGCCGCGACCCTGGAGTTGCGCGGGCAGAGCGATGTCAGCGATCAGCTGGCCGAGCAGGACGCTGCGGGACTGTACAGCTGGCTGTGCAGTTGCGGGGTCATCGACGAGGCGTTGTCACCCGGTGACTGGCCCGTCGAGGTGATGGAAATGGGGCAGATGGAGACCCTCCTCGCACCGCAACCCGGGGTGTTGATCTTTGAAAAGGAACTGGGCGATTTCGTCGAAGAAGGGCAGCGCTTTGCGCGGATCCTGCGACGGCCCGGTGATCCGTCTTCCGAAGTGGTGTTGGTGGCCGAGCAAGCGGGGCGGATGGTCACACGTTACAGGGACCGGATGGTGTCGCAGGGCATGGTGGTGGCGAAATTTACCGGGAATCGGATTTCGCGCAACTGGAGTGGCGGGTTGCTGGACCCGAACTAGGTGCAGAGCATGCGGCCATCCCCGCTGAACACACGCGGGGATGGTTTTCACGCTAGTTCCCATCCGCGACTTTGCGTTCTATCTCGTCTATTTTCCGTTGGAGCGCGTCGGCTTCCTCCTCTTCGGGAAGCGTTGCTGGATCGACTTCTTCAGCTTCCCTGTCTTTCCGATCCCGTTCGATGTCACTGACACTGTCATCGTTGTTCATCGTGCATACCTCCGTTGACCTACACATTGGATGCAGCGCCAGGGAGGGAGTTCGAGATTTTTTCCTGGGTTCAGGCACACACGCAATCCAGCCTCCGGCCTGTAAACTGTCCGCGCAAAAGGCATCGACCGCCTCTTTACCACCTCAAGCACGAGATCCCCCATGGCAAACCAAGACATCGCGTTTACTCCTGATCCTGACGCGGATTCCATCTCCTCCGACGTCACCGGCTTCGGCGGCATTCTGGTCTCCACGCAGATTCCCACCCGCGCCGACGGCAGCCTGGAACTGGGCGACATCACCCTGCAAAGCGAATGCACGTTGCAGGCGCTGAAGGTTGCGCTAGAAGGCGCCGGCAGCTCCATGGACCGGGTTCTGCACCTGACCATCTACCTCACCGACATGGCCGACCGCGCGGCGTTCAACGAAGTGTACAAGCGCTTCTTCGCCAAACCGTGGCCGGTTCGTGCCGCCGTCGGTGTGGCTGCTCTGGCGGTCGAAGGCATGCGCGTGGAAGTCACCGCGATGGCCGCCAAAGCCTGACGTTTTGGGTCAGGTGTGATGAAAATCCGCCTGACCCAGTTTCAAAAACACCGACGCTTCATGCCTCTGCGCGACAACCCTTATCCCTCTACGAAAATTAGTTTCGCCTCGTTTGAAAATCACGCCTCGAAATGTTTTATGAGTTTCACAATCCATTCGACGTGACCCTTTCGAGGAGTACCGCATGACCCTGTCCTTCGGCTATTGGCTGCTGGTGTATGCCGCCATTGCCATCATTGCCCTGATCATTCTGATCGCCCGTTACCGACTCAATCCGTTCATTGTCATCACTCTCGTTTCCATCGGCCTCGCGCTGCTGGCGGGCATGCCGCCGTCTGGCGTAGTCGGCGCTTACGAAGCGGGGGTCGGTAAGACCCTGGGGCATATCGCGCTGGTGGTGGCGCTGGGCACGATGCTCGGCAAGATGATGGCCGAGTCCGGCGGCGCCGAGCAGGTGGCGCGGACCTTGATCGACCGGTTCGGCGAGAAGAACGCGCACTGGGCGATGGTCTGCATCGCCTTTCTGGTCGGGCTGCCGCTGTTCTTCGAGGTCGGTTTTGTGTTGCTGGTGCCGATTGCCTTCACCGTTGCGCGGCGCGTTGGCGTGTCGATTCTGATGGTCGGCTTGCCGATGGTCGCCGGCCTGTCGGTGGTGCATGCGCTGGTGCCGCCGCACCCGGCGGCAATGCTCGCGGTGCAGGTGTATGGGGCGTCGGTGGGGCAGACCTTGCTCTACGCGATTCTGATCGGCATACCGACCGCGATTATCGCCGGTCCGCTGTACGCCAAATTCATTGTGCCGCGCATTCAACTGCCGGCAGAAAACCCGCTGGAACGGCAGTTCCTCGACCGCGAACCGCGCGACAGCCTGCCGGGGTTCGGCATCACCATGGCAACCATTCTGTTGCCGGTGGTCTTGATGCTGATCGGTGGCTGGGCCAACCTGATTTCCACGCCGGGCAGCGGTTTCAACCAGTTTCTGTTGTTCATCGGCAACTCGGTGATTGCGCTGCTGCTGGCAACTTTGCTGAGCTTCTGGACCCTCGGCATCGCCCAGGGCTTCAACCGCGAATCGATCCTCAAGTTCACCAACGAATGCCTGGCGCCGACGGCCAGCATCACCTTGCTGGTCGGCGCCGGCGGTGGCTTGAACCGGATCCTGGTGGATGCCGGGGTGACCAACCAGATCGTCAGCCTGGCCGACGAATTTCACCTGTCACCGCTGATCATGGGCTGGCTGTTTGCGGCATTGATGCGCATCGCCACCGGGTCCGCCACGGTCGCGATGACCACCGCCTCGGGCATCGTCGCGCCGGTGGCCATTGGTCTGGGCTATCCGCACCCGGAGTTGCTGGTGCTGGCGACCGGCGCCGGGTCGGTTATCTTTTCCCACGTCAACGACGGCGGCTTCTGGTTGATCAAGGAATACTTCAACATGACCGTTGCCCAGACCTTCAAGACCTGGACCGTGCTCGAGACCATCATTTCGGTGGTGGCTTTCGCGCTGACTGTGGGTCTTTCTTACCTGATTTAAACCGAACACTCCGATCGCTTTCCTCAAGGTTCATGGTCACCCATTGAGCGCGTCTTCGTGCGCGCCTCAGTTGGGTTCCAAGAGCGGAGGACGGTCGCCAAGCACTCAAAAAAACAAAAAAATCACCCTGGAGCACCGTATGTTCAAGCGAGCAATCCCCACCGCACTCTTGTTGGCCACTGGTTCCCTGTGCGCACAGGCAGCCGACTCTGCCGCCCACGGTTTTCTGGAAGACAGCAAGGCCAGCCTGTCGATGCGCACCTTGTATTTCAACAGCGACAACCGCGACGGCGCGGCCGAGCCTTCGAAAACCGAGGAGGCGGCGCAGGGTTTTGTGCTGCGCTACGAGTCCGGGTTTACCCAAGGCACGGTCGGTTTCGGGGTCGATGCCCAGGCGCTGCTCGGCGTTACGCTGGACAGCGGCACCGGGCGCCACAACGGCAGCGGCATGATCCCGACCGATGGCGACGGTGCGGCGGATGCCTGGAGCAGCTTCGGCCCGACGGCGAAGATGCGCATTTCAAAAACCGAATTTCGCTACGGAACCCTGCTGCCGAAATTGCCGATCCTGATCTCGAACGATGCCCGGGTATTGCCGCAGTCGTTCACCGGTGCACAGATCACTTCGAGCGACATCGATGGCCTGATGTTGACCAGTGGTGTGCTTGAACACGCGGTCGGTCGGGCCTCGACTGACCGCACCGGTTTGTCGGTGGCGGGCAGCACCCAGGACAGCAACAAGTTCTACTTCGCCGGGGGTGACTACAACGTCACCAAGGACCTGAAGGCGCAGTATTACTTCGCGCAGATGGAAGACTTCTACAACCAGAACTTCTTCGGTTTGACGCATGTGCTGCCGATCGATGGCAAAAGCTCCTTCACCACTGACCTGCGTTATTTCCGCACAACGTCGACGGGGGCCAACGGTTCCGCGGCAGGCAGGGCGCAAGGTTATCGGGTGTCGGGTTACACCAAGGACAACAACGGTGAGATCGACAACAACACATGGGTGGCGATGGTCACCTATGCGAACAATGGTCATGCGGTGTCGCTGGGGCATCAGCGGGTGGGTGACGGCAGCAACTTTGTTCAGCCGAACCAGGGCAGCCTGATTGATAAGGGGGCGGGTGGTGGTAGCGTTTATTTGCCTACGGATCGCATGATCCAGAGCTTTGCCCGTGCGGGCGAGGAGACCAATTTTGGTCAGTACAGTTATGATTTCGCGCCGTTGGGGGTGCCGGGGTTGAAGGCTA
The DNA here is from genome assembly GCF_044759925.1 of Pseudomonas sp. NPDC099000. Taxonomy (NCBI): domain Bacteria; kingdom Pseudomonadati; phylum Pseudomonadota; class Gammaproteobacteria; order Pseudomonadales; family Pseudomonadaceae; genus Pseudomonas; species Pseudomonas sp. NPDC099000. Next base: position 56,917 of record NZ_JBIWAF010000015.1, on the reverse strand, counting down.
CGATCGTGTATCTGAAGGGGACGGGGATCAAGGCGCAAAACGCGGGGGATCAGTCTGAGTGGGAGCGTGATATGACGCTTGATTACGTGCTGCAATCGGGGGCGCTCAAGGGGCTTGGGTTCAGTTTGCGTAATGGCAAGTCGAACACCGATGCGGGGCGGAATGTGGATCAGAATCGGTTCATCGTTAACTACACGTTGTCGCTGTTGTGACGCTTTTGGGGGCATATCCGTTTCTGCGGTTACGGCGGCTATTGGTTCCGCCCTTACGGCGGGTCACTTTGGAAGAGCGCCAAAGTAACCAAAACGCTTTCGCCCCTGACGTACGGTGCCTCGCCTAGGCTCGGCATGCCCTCGCTCCGGTCCTGCTCCGTGGGCCCGCCGCCATCGGCCATTCATGGCCGGGGGCGGCTACCGCGGCATCCCTGCCGCGGTGCCCACTGCGCAGAACCTCCGCTCGGCCTTCCGACGGGGCAGATCAGGATCAAAATCAAAAGCGAGGCGGCCTGCCGGCCGGCCTGAGCTCAAGCGCCCGCGTTCCCCTGTTGATCGTGCCCACGCTCCGCGTGGGAATGCATCCTGTGACGCTCCGCGTCACCATCGCACAAGACTGAAGTCCAGTCCCAGAGCCCAGAGCGGGACCCGGAGCGTCCCCGGCGGCATTCCCACGCGGAGCGTGGGAACGATCAGTCTCGGGTGTACGCACAGTAAGCAGGCCGGCCGGTCGGCGCCTCGCTTTTGCTTTTGCGGTACACGCCGCCTCGAGCGAGGGCATGCCGAGCCACAGCGAGGCACCGAACGTCAGGGGCAAGAGCCCTTGGTTACTTGGGGCTTTTCCAAGTGACCCGCCGTAAGGGCGGAACCAATACCCGCCGTGACCGAAATAACGGATATGCCCCCCTCTCGATCACACCAAAAACAGCTAGCCGACGAACTGAACACATCACTCATCATTTCATTGGAACTCCCCATCACCCTCCTTCGTCATCTGCAGTGAGGGAGCCTGGCACTCACTGCGAACTCCCGGAACGCTTGATTAAAAAAGACAGAAGGCGAGGGACGACATGAATACTTCAGACAACACCACCGGGAGTCAGCCAGACCAGCCCAATTCCCCAGGGCCGGAGCCAGGCTATCAACACTTGAAGGAGGACGTAACCGAGGCACTTGAGGGCGCACGACAACAAGCGGACGCTCAATTCGGCCAATACCGCGACACCGCCGCCGACCAGATCGAGGCCCTGGCCAAGGGCGCGAAATCAGTCGTCTCCGAACTCGAAAGCAAGGACACCCTCGGCATGTCCGATTACCTGGCCGAAATGGCGGAGTCCATGAGCGGCCTGGCCGGAAACCTGCGCGGGAAAAGTGCCGAACAGCTGCTGCATGACGGGGCCGAGCTGGCCCGCAGCAATCCAGGGTTGTTCATCGCCGGCAGCATTGCGCTGGGCTTCGGCCTGTCGCGATTCCTGAAGGCCGGCAGTTCCCCGGCGGCAACCTTCACCGATGCCAGCAACCCGGCAGCCGGCCACTCGATGCCACCGTCAGGCGGCTTTGGTGCGCAACGTCCCTATGAAACCTCCGTCGCGTCACGCACTGACAACACGCCGGCCTCACCGAGCGATCATGACCATCCTTCGGACTTCGCGACGACCTCGACACCGGGTTCGACAAACTTCAATGGAGCACTGTGATGAACAGAGAAGATCCAGATTTTCCAGGCTCAAGACCTGTGCACGCGCCTGACCATGACGCTTCGGTCGTCGGCCTGTTACGTCAGTTATCCCGTGAAGTGCCCGCGCTGTTCACCAAGGAACTGGCGCTGGCCAAAGCCGAGCTTCAAGCCAGTCTCACGACGCTGAAAGCCGGCATTGCCGGGGTTGCGGGGGGGGCAATTGTCCTGTTGGCGGGGTTCATCATTTTGTTGATGTCCGCGGTCTATGGCCTCAGCACCGTGATGGCGCCGTGGCTGGCGGCGCTGATTATCGGCGTGGTGGTGATGATCGTCGGGTTCGCCATGCTGCAGTCCGGGAAAAAACAATTCGAGCCGTCCCACTTCAAGCCTGATCGCACGCTGGATGCCTTGAACAAAGACCAGGAAGCCCTGCGGAGGAAAGTCTCATGAACAATGAATTCGACACCGAAGCGGAAAAAAGCCCCGAAGCCATCGAGCGTGAAATCGATGCTCAGCGGGCGAGTATCGGCAACATTGTCGATGCGCTGGAAAGCAAGTTCACCCCTGGCCAGATGTTCGATCAGGCGCTGACGATGATGCAGAGCAACGGCACGACATTCCTGACTAACCTGGGGACCAGCGTTCGCAATAATCCGGTTCCCGCCGTGCTGACATCCGTCGGTTTGCTGTGGTTGATGATGAGTCAGAATCGCCCGCCGTCACCCCGTCCAGGCTATCGCGTAGGTCCGGATCAGGACAAAGTCGGAGAATGGGCCGATGGCCTGGCTGACGGCATCGACAGTGCGCGTGACCATTTGCACCAGTCGGCTGACACGCTCAAGGACGGTTATCAGAACATCAAGGGCAAGGCCGCCCACCTGGGCGACAACCTGGGGGCTGCCACTGACAACATCAGCCATGCCGTGCATGACGCCAGTGACCGATTGGTCCGCAGTACGCAGGTGCTGGGCACTCAGTTCAGTCAGTTGTTGAAGGAGCAACCTTTGATGGTCGCGGCGGCGGGCATCGCCTTGGGCGCCATGCTGGGCGCGGCATTGCCTTCGACAGCGACCGAGCAACGCTACATGGGCAAAACCAGCGCTGGCCTGGCCGACAAGGTAAAGCAACAGGCGAGGGAGGGATTCGAGGCCGTGCGCGATACCGTGACCAAAACCACCGACCACTCGGACGTAGATACGAAACCGGAAGGGGAGTACCGCGCGGCCTCCGATACGCCAGCCGATCTGTCCCGAGGTTTGGGTACCTCATAAAGCGCGGCATGAACGGCGGGAGGTCTGGCACACATCTCCCGCTTTTCTTCCGATTGCCGAGGCCCGTTGAATGATGAAAACGCCTCCGGGAAAAGTGGCGGTTGGCTGAGCCTGTTTCTCGGGTCGGCCCTTGTGGGTATCACCAGGCAGCAGTATGCAAGGCGAGAGGAGAATCGATGGACAGACACCTGAAGTTTGGCATTGAAGAGGAATACTTCATTACTGACCTGGACACCCGGCGTATGACCGAGAATCCTCCCGCCGCATCGATCGAAGCGTGCCAGGGGGTGGTGGGCGATTGTTTCGCGCATGAGATGTTCAAGGGGCAAATCGAAGTTGCGTCCCCCATTTTCACCAGCGTCGCACAAGCAACGGAGTACCTGTTTTCTGCGCGCACAAGGTTGCGGCAAACGCTCGAAGGGTACGGGCTGGGACTGCTCAGTGCCGGCAGCCACCCGTTGGCCGATTGGCGTTTGCAGCATGCCACCGACCTCCCTCATTTTGTTCAACTGTTTGAAGACTACCTGCACGTGGCAAGGCGTAGCGTGCTGTCCGGCCTGCACGTGCATGTTGAAGTGCCGGCGCATGTGGATCGTATTCAGGTGATGAACGAAGTCTTGCCGTGGATGCCGTTGTTGTTGGCACTCAGCACGTCGTCACCCTTCTGGGACGGCGCCGACAGCGGTTTCATGAGCTACCGGCAGACCGCGTGTGATGAGTGGCCGCGGATGGGCATTCCAGAGTTCTTCGAAGATCAAGGCGCCTATGACGCCTACGTCGCCTTGCTGATCCGCACCGGCACGATCAAGCAGGCGGGTGATTGCTGGTGGGGTTTACGTCCTGCCGCGAAATACCCGACGCTGGAGATGCGCATGACGGACGCCTGTTCGCGCCTGGATGACGTGTTGTGCATTGCCTCTTTGTTTCGCTTGCTGGTGGCCCATGCCATTGACCAACCTCGCCCGGGATTGAGCTATTCCCAGACGTCGCAATGGATCCTCAAGGAAAATCGCTGGCGGGCGAAACGGTCCGGCATCCACGCAGCATTCATCATTGAAGGCTACGAACGACCGTTCTCTGCCGAACAATGGTTGTTCAGGGCGCAACAGATTCTTGGGGATACAGCGCAGAAGATGGGCGTGGAGGACGTGTTCGCCCAGGCCCGCCGAGTTCTCCGGGACGGCACCAGTGCAGACCGGCAGCGGAGCGTCTATGCGCGAGCCTTGCGCGGGGGGGACAATGTTGACGCCGCACTGTCGCAAGTCGTGGGTCAGCTGCTGATGGAAACAGTGCAAGCGCCGTGCATCAGTGAAAGGGTGTTCACTTAAGACAATCTCCAGTCGAACAAGGCCCCTGTGGCGAGGGGGCTCGCCCCCGTTGGGTCGCGAAGCGGCCCCCAGCGTCCGTTCAGACAGAACAAGTTGTCCGGTTTTGCGACTGCTTCGCAGCCGAACGGGGCGGTGCGACGTGTCGCCAAGCCCCCTCGCCACAGGGGGCTTGCTCGGCTGAAGTCCCGCGCGCAGCTATTTCAGCCCTGCAACGGCGGTGTCCGAGGCGGGATCATTCGTTTGCTGTCGATCGATTCAAACGCCGAAGCAAAGCGCAGCAGCGCTGAATCGTCATAGGCTCGACCGGCAAAGGTCAGCCCGACCGGCATGCCAATGTCCGGCATGACGCCCATCGGCACCGTCACCGTCGGCACACCGAGGTGGCGGATGGCGAGGTTGCCGTTGGCGACCCACACGCCGTTACTCCAGGCGATGTCCGCCGACTGCGGATCGACATCGGCATTGGCCGGCCCGACGTCGGCCACTGTCGGGAACAGCACCGCATCGAGCCCCAGCCGGTCCATCCAGTCTTCCAGGTCGATTCGACGTGTCTCTTCCAGCCCGCGCATGCCGTCCGGCAGCGTGGTGATCTGGTCCCACGGCGTGATGCCACGCTCGGCCATCTTCACGTATTCGTCCATGCCCGCGGCGAGGTCGTCTTCGCGATTGGGCAGGGTGCCCGGGTCGTGGGGGAAGATCAGCGGCCCGTCGACATCGGCCAGGCGGTTCAGTTTAGGATCACCGTTGGCCCGCAGAAAATCATCGAACGCCCAGGCCGACAGGTCCCACAACTCATGGTGCAGGAACTCCTTCGATACCAGGCCGCGGGTGAATACGGTCGGCGCACCCGGACGATCGCCTTCGCAATTGGAGACCAGCGGGAAGTCGACTTCGACCACCTCGGCGCCCGCGGCTTCGAGTGCCTTGCGAGCGTCTTCCCAGAGGCCGATCACGCTAGGGCGGGTGTTGATTTTTTGCCCCGTCGGGCCACCGATGCCCGGCGCCTCGCTGGTGCCCGCGTCAGGATCCGCATTGATGTACATGCGCGGCACGCCGAAGCGCTTTCCAGCGAGCGCATCGGTGGTCGCGGCCAGCCCGGCATAGGACGCGGGGCGCACCGAAGCGACGCTCGGAATCGGCACCCAAGGTTGCAGCCGCCACAGATCGCCGCGGGTGTCGGGATCCTCCGCCACCACCACGTCGAGCACCTCGAGCAGGTCGGCCATGGTTCGCGCGTAGGGCACGACCACGTCCATCGTCGGTGTCAGCGGCCAGTTGCCGCGCACCGAGATCACCCCGCGCGAAGGGGTATAGGCGCACAAACCATTGTTCGAGGCCGGACCGCGTCCGCTCGACCAGGTTTCTTCCGCGAGGCCGAAGGCCGCGAAACTGGCGGTGGTAGCAGTCCCGGCGCCGTTCGATGAGCCCGACGCAAAAGGGGCCGTCAGGTAGTCAGCGTTGTACGGGCTCTCGGCACGGCCATAGACCCCGCGCTGCATGCCGCCATTGGCCATCGGCGGCATATTGGTCTTGCCCAGGCAGATCGCCCCGGCGGCGCGCAGCCGTTCGATGGTGAAGGCATCGCGATAGGCAATCAGGTTTTTGAAGGCCGGACTGCCAGAGGCCGCGGTGAGGCCTTTTACCAGGTAACTGTCCTTGGCCGTGTAGGGAATGCCATCCAGCGGACCGAGCGTTTCGCCCTTCGCCCGACGGGCATCGGACGCCTGCGCTTCGTTGAGCGCCTCGGGGTTGCGAACCACCACCGCGTTTAGCGCGGTAGCCGTGTCGGGACCGTCGTAGGCGTCGATCCTGGCAAGGTAGGCCTGGACCAGCTCAACCGCCGTGGTCTGGCCCGACGCCAGCGCCGCACGCAATTGGGCAATGGACACTTCGGTGACTTCGATCATGCTGTTACCACTGACGGCTGATGGGGGAGGAGGTGAATGTGTGCCTCTCGCCGGGACTTGGGCTCAGCGGCATCACTTGTCTCAAAAGGGCTGTTCATATCGATTTCTCGTTGCACGGCAATACGCGACAGGGTCTGGTCTTGAAACCTGGGCCGTCTATTTAGCACCAAGGAAGGCACAGAAGGAACCGCTGAAACGGTTTATGCCTGTCACAAAGCTTCCTGTTCCAGCCATTCCAGGAGCTCGGAAAAGCCGCTTGAGCGCTTCACCCGCTCTGGATAGACCAACGTGTAACGTCTGCCGATGATGATACGGCCGGCATGCACCCGCGTCAGTTGCTGGGTGAGCAACTCGTCGCGCGGGAGCACGACGTCGACGAGCGCGATACCCTGGCCGCCTGGTTCGCGGTAATGTTGATGAAATACCAGAGCTGGGTGTCGCCGGGCTTGATGTCCATGATCCCAACCCGCTGGTCGAGGCGTCCGAGCGCTTGATTCAGAGGAGATGCAACATGGACCGAATCACCGGCGGCTGCCTGTGCGGCAATGTTCGAATCGAGGCGTCAGGACGGCCCTACCGGGTTGGCCTTTGTCACTGTCTCGACTGCCGCAAGCATCACGGTTCCCTGTTCAACGCCAGCGCGATCTTCCCTCAGGAGGCGGTGAAGATCGAGGGCGAAACACGCGACTACGCCGGCCGGCATTTTTGTCCGCGCTGCGGTTCATCCGTTTTCGCGCGTTCCGCCGACGAAATCGAAGTGAACCTGGGATCCCTGGATGCGCCTGATCAACTGATACCCACCTACGAAAGCTGGATCGTGCGTCGTGAATCCTGGTTGCCGGCATTTGCGCTCACCAGACACTACGAACACGACCGTGAGGGTACGGGGCGTTTTGAGGATTAGGCTGTTCTGCGAAAGCAGTCAGGCCTTGACCCAGCGTTGACGGCTCCAGCTGCTCAATGAGTCGACGGCGAACACCAGCAGCAACATGGCCAGGATCACCGTGCTGGCTTGAGCTTCCTGGAACAGGCTGAGGCTGACATACAGCATTTGCCCCAAACCACCGGCGCCGACGAAGCCCAGCACACTGGCCATACGGATATTGTTTTCCCAGCGGTACAGGATGTAGGCCAGCAGCTGCGGCAACAGGTTGGGCAGTGTGCCGTAACAGAACGCCCAGACGGCATTGCCACCCTGCAGGCGGATGGCGTCTGCCGGTTCGGGCGGGGTGTTTTCCAGCGCTTCGGCAAACAGCCGGCCGAGCACGCCGGTGGTGTGCAGGGCCAAGGCGAGGGTGCCGGCATTGGGGCCGAGTCCGGCGGCCAGCACCATCAGCGCCGCCCATACCAGTTCCGGGACCGCACGCAAGGCATTGAGGACCAGACGCGACGCACTCTGGAAAGGCCAGCCGAAACGCCCGGCCGCGGGCAATGCCAACAGCAGCCCGAATACCGCCGCGAGCAGGGTGCCCAAGGCGGACATGGCAATGGTTTCCAGGGCGCCATGGACGATGGCTTGCAGATGGCTTGCGCTCAGGTCCGGGCTGAGAAAACGCTGGGCATAGGCGCCCATCTGCTTCAGATTGCCGGCGCCGCCGAGTTCGCCGAGGTCGATGCCCAGGTAGATGAACGAGGCGACGACCGCGGCGCCAATGCCCAGGACCAATGCCAGGTTGATCAGGCGATTCATGTCAGCCTCCAACGCAGCAGGCGGCTGAGTTGATCGGCGAGCAGCACCAGGACGAGGAACGTCAGTAACAAACTGGCCACTTCCCCCCCGGCGAACATGCGTAACGACAGATCCATTTGCTGGCCCAGACCGCCGGCACCGACGAAGCCCATCACCACCGAGGCGCGGATGGCGCACTCCCAACGGTACACCGTGTACGACATCAGCTCCGCCGCGACATTGGGCAGGATCCCGTAGCAAAACGCTGCAAGCCGACCGCTGCCTGAACGCAGTAATGCATGGGCCGGGCGCTGGTCTACCGACTCGAAAATTTCCGCGTAGACCTTGCCCAACATGCCGCTGTAGGTAATCGCAATGGCCAATACCCCGGCGGTCGGGCCGAGGCCGACGGCGCGCACGAACAGCAGGGCCCAGACGATTTCCGGCACGCTGCGCAGGAAGATCAGTAATCCGCGTACCGGCCAACGCAGCAGTTGGCCGCCGAAGCTTGGGCGACCGGCACGGGAGGTCGCCGACAGCGACAGGGCGCGACTGGCCAGCAGGCTGGTGGGGACGGCTAACAGCAACGCCAGGGCCATGCCGGCCGTGGCGATGGCCAGGGTCTGCAGAGTGGCCTGCAACAGCAGCTCGATGAACTCCGCGTCATGGGCTGGCGGCCAGAAGGCGGAGACAAACCGGCCCATCTCGCTCTGACTGTCACTCGCCACTAAAACGCCGAGGTCCAATTCGCTGAAGTGGATGCCCGGCCACAACAGGGCGATCGCCAGCAGGCTGAGGAGCAAACGGGGCAGGGCGGCGGGATCGCGCGAGGCAGACGTCAGCATCGGGGAATCTGCACACTCAAGGACACGGGAGGCACCGGCGAGGTGTGCAACTGCTCATTGGCGTAGAGCTTGTCGAGCAGCTCGCGGTCGACGTCGCTGGCCGCAAGGTCGAACAGGATCTGCCCGTCACGCAGGCCGATGATCCGCGAAAAGTGCGCCAGCGCCAGCTCCACCGCATGCAGGCTGGCGACCAGGGTGACGTTGTGCTCCCGGGCATGGCGGCAGAGCACCGAAAGCGTGTGCTCGGCCAGCACCGGGTCCATCGCCGAAACCGGCTCATCGGCCAGCAACACCTCGGGCGCTTGATACAACACCCGGGCAATGCCCACCCGCTGAAGTTGTCCGCCGGACAGTTGCTGGCATTGGGCGAACAACTTGTCGCTCAGGTCGAGCCTGGCCAGCGCCGCGCGGGCGCCCGGAATATCCAGCGGATGCACCAGGTTCAGCAGGCTCTTGCCCAGGCCCCACTGCCCCAGCTTTCCGGCCAGCACCGCGGTGACCACACGCTGGCGCGGTGGCAGGGGCGGCGATTGATGGATCAGACCGATGCGCGCGCGTAAACGCTGGCGCTGCCGGGCAGACAGCTGCCACGCTCGCTCACCGAGCACCTGCAACTCGCCGTTGTCCGGTCGCAAAGCAGTGGCCAGCAAGTTGAGCAGGCTCGACTTGCCGGCGCCAGACGGGCCGATGATGGCAACCTGTTCGCCTGCACCGATGTGCAGGTCCACACCACGCAACGCTTGGACGCCGTTGGCGTGGGTCAGGGTCGCCTCGGTCAGACGCAATGTCATTTCAGCAGTTCGGCAGCGCGTGCGGCTTCCTCGATGCCTTTGTAATTGTCAGGATTGGTCTCGATGAACCGGCTGGCAGCCTGCAAATCGAGAATTTCCTTGTCCTTCGGGTTTGCCGGGTCGAGTTCGAGGAAGGCGGCCTTGATCTTCGCCGCCAGCGCCGGGTCGAGGGTTCCACGCACCGTCCAGTTGTAGTCGAAGTAGGTCGGGGTAGTCGCAAACACTTTGACCTTGTTGGTGTCGACCTTTCCGGCAGCGACCAGTTTTTCCCACACGCTGGCGTTCAGCACCCCGGCGTCCACCTTGCCGGCCTGGACCCAGGCGACCGTGGCGTCATGGGCGCCGGAGTAGCCGACGCGGCTGAAGTAGGTTTCGGGCTTGATGCCATCCTTGAGCATGAAATAGCGCGGCATGAGACTGCCCGACGTGGAGGACACCGAGCCGAAGGCGAAGGTCTTGCCCTTCAGGTCGGCGAGGGATTTGACGTTCGGGTCGGCGGTGATGAATTTGCTGGTGAACTGGGCGTCCTGTTCGCGCTGCACCAGTGGAATGGCATTGCCGGTCTTCAGGCGTGCCTGCACGAACGTGAAGCCGCCCAGCCAGGCCAGGTCGATGCGGTCGGTGGCCAGCGCCTCGACCACCGCCGGATAGTCGCTCACGGGCACGAACTCGACCTTCATGCCCAGTTTTTGCTCCAGATAAGCGCCAAGCGGCTTGAACTTGCGCAGCAGTTCGGTAGGGGCTTCATCGGGAATCGCGCTGACTTTCAAGGTGTCGGCGGCCTGCGCCAACAGGCTGCCAAATGTCAGGGTCAGGCCGACGGCCAATGCCAGGGTACGCTTGAGCATGGAAGCTCTCCGGTGAATGAACAGAAAAATATCGATGCGCCTGGCACAAGCTGAATCGAGCCTGGCGCTTTGTGAGGGTAGACGAAGCGGGGGCATATTAACCGCTTTTGACCTAGTCAATATGTGTCGCGAAGGACTGCACAACCATCGCTCGAACTGAACCTTGACCGCACTGTTGGCATTCAACCGGCATTTTAATCTCTCTCATTGTTTTCTGACGCAAACAGGCCTGCGTGTAGGCTTTTGGGCGAGAGCTACCCGTCCCTGTTTTTTAATGCCTTAAACATGTTTCAGCGCTCACGTTTAAAGACACTCGGCGTTACGTCCTGACGGCTACAACGCCTTGCGTCGTTGCCTACGCGTGCGCCGGAATCCGCCGGCTTGTGCGGCTTTTGGGGTGGGCTAAATCGTTTCCTGGTCACTGCAAAACAGTGATCGGGTTTGGTAGCCCGCCTGCAAATAGCCGTATTTCAACCCCTTATGCAGCCTCTTTTTTGGGGCTCGGTTTTATATGGTGGTCATGCGCGGGGCTCCTTTGTGAGCGCCGGGTTTCCTATTGCAGCCGGTCTACCAACCCGCGTATAGCCGCCACCCTCGTTTGGTAGCAAGGGTGATGGTTTGGGCGGCTCCGCTAGCCAACTGACAGGTTAGGATCGTCCGCTCGCGGACACCCAGTCGGCGGCTCGTTCGGCGATCATGATTGAAGCGGCATTGGTGTTTCCGCCAATCAGTGTCGGCATGATCGAGGCATCCACCACGCGAAGCCCCTCGATCCCATGCACACGCAATTGGCTGTCCACCACCGCATCCTCGTCGATTCCCATTTTGCAGGTGCCGACCGGGTGATAAATGGTGTCGGTGCGCTGGCGCAACAGCTCGATCAGTTTTTCGTCGCCGTGTATCCCTTCGCTGTGCATATCCTTCAGACCGTAACGTGCCATTGGGGCTTGCTGGATAATCTCCCGGGTCATTCGGTATCCAGTGAGCAGGGTCTCCACATCATCGTCATGCCCCAGAATGTTGGGATCGATGCGCGGTGGGGCGCTCGGGTCATTCGATTGCAGGCCGACGCTGCCGACGCTCTTGGGGCGCAGCACGCAGACGTGGCAACTGAAACCGTGTCCCCAGTGCAGCTTGCGGTTGTGGTCGTCAACCATCGCGATCACCGAATGCAACTGGATATCCGGACGCGCAAGGCTGGCATCGGTTTTCAGAAAACCGCCGCCTTCGGCGAAGTTGCTGACAAAAGGACCGCGTCGATGCCGGACATAGTCGATCAATGCCTTGCCCATCTTCGCGCTGCCGCGCAGGGAGACGCCCAGCAAGGACGTATCGTGGCTTTTGTAGCTGAGTACGACATCCGGATGGTCTTGCAGGTTTTGCCCGACCCCGGGTAGTTCGTGCTGCACCGCAATCCCCTGTGGCTTGAGTTCCGCTTGCGGGCCAATCCCCGAGAGCATTAACAATTGCGGGCTACCAAAGCATCCGGCACTGAGGAGTACTTCCTGGCGAGCCTTGATCGTCTGGCGGTTGTCCCTGATGCGCAGCTCAACGCCGACGGCCTTCTTGCCTTCCAGCACGATGCGCTCGGCGGCGACTGAAGTCAGCACGGTGAGGTTCTTGCGGATAGGGCGAATCGGTTTGAGGAAAGCGGTGGCCGTGCTCCAGCGCCGACCGTCGCGGATGGTCACGTCGAACTGACCGATGCCTTCCTGATCGATGCCGTTGAAGTCGGGGTTATGGCGGTGTCCGGCCATCTGCCCCGCCTCGATAAAGGCTTGGGTGGCCGGATGTAACGGGTTCCTGCCGACATACAGCTCGCCTTCTGCCCCGTGAAAATCACAGGCTCCGCGGTGGTTCATTTCACTCTTGCGAAAGTACGGCAGGACGTTGGAGTACGACCATCCGGGATTCCCTAGGGCCTGCCAGTCGTCAAAGTCGCTGTGATGACCACGAATGTAAACCATGCCATTGATAGAGCTGCTGCCACCCAGCACCTTGCCGCGCGGTTGATAGCCGCGGCGCCCGTTCAGACCAGGTTGCGGTACTGTTTGAAACGCCCAGTTGACATGTCGGCTCGGCAGGATCGCAGCGACGCCCACGGGGGCATGGATCAGAGGCGAGCGGTCTTCGGGACCAGCCTCCAGCAAACAGACCGTGACGTTGGGGTTTGCACTCAGGCGATTAGCCAGGACGCAACCCGCTGAGCCGGCACCGATGATTACGTAGTCGAATTCCATCACAGAACGATCCCGAGCAAGTGAACAGGGGCTGCTTCGCAATGAAGCAACAGTGGTTACCTGGGTGGATTGTTGGCTTAAACGCTCAGAAAATTATTGATCTCTCGTGACATTTATTTGATCTTTGATGACATGACATCTTTGATCAGAACGACCTCATTTACCGGATTCCGTGAAGTGACGAGCCAGCTCGGCGGGAATGCTGACCTTATGCTTGAACGCTTCCGCATCAATCCGTACCTGCTGATGGACGAGGACGCGCGCGTGCCGTTACGTTCGTTGGTAGGGTTGTTGGAGTTTGCTGCGCGAGAGCTGGAGTGCCCTGATTTTGGTCTGCGCATGGCCGAATATCAGGACTTGCATATACTCGGGCCGATTGCGGTGATTGCCCGAACTTGTGCGACGGCGGGAGAAGCGTTGGCGCAAATCATCCGTTTTATCGGTTACCACAGCCCGGGCATCCAGCTTGATCTGGACCTGAGTGAGGCCAAGGCGCCGCGCTTGGTGATCGATATCCGGCTATCCGGACTCAGCCCGCGACGGCAAATGGAGGAGCTGGCGATGGGGGTGGCGCATAACGGCATGAAGGTGCTATACGGCGACAACTTCGTTGCCCAGTCGGTGTTATTTTCAGCGCATCACTCACTCGCGCAGGCACGTTATCGGCGCTACTTCAAAACGCAGGTGTACACCGGCCAATCCTGCAATGCCCTGGTTCTGCGTGACGAACAATTGAGTCAACGCATCGAGCAGCAGGCGCCTTACCTGCATCACGCACTGGAACGCTATTTCGATCAGTTTGACTTGCAAGCGACATCCGATGTTGTCAATCAAGTTGAGCGTCTGGTGCTGCGCATGATGCCGATACAGCGGTGCCGTTTGCCATTAATTGCCGAGCAACTCGGCATGCACGTGCGTATGTTGCAACGCAGGCTGGCCGAGGAGGGGCGAAGCTTTGACGAACTGGTCGAGACGCTGCGCCGCGAGCGTGCCGACCACTATCTGGCGGAAAGACACATGCCTATGTCTCAGGTTGCCGGTCTTCTCGGCTATAGCGAACAGAGTGTGTTCAATCGCGCTTGCCAGCGCTGGTTTTTCATGTCCCCGGGCGCCAGACGTCGTCAGTTGCTCGAATGAAATCGGTTCATGTCCCAGTCTTTTAACCCCCTTGCGGTACCACCCGAGCATCATTACCTGAGCCCTCGATATAAACGTTCATGCCTTTACCCAGAGACGGATTGATAGGCTGGGTCACCGATACGAGCACGCCACTTTTGACCCGCACGATGATCTGCTGTGCCTGGACAGGTTGGTCGTACTTTTTCTTCTCTGCATAATTGCCGCCAACGGCACCGGCCAGTGCGCCAGCTACCATGGCGACATCCCGCCCGGTGCCGCGGCCGATCAGGCTGCCGATACCGAGACCACCAAGGCCACCGAGTACAGCGCCGACTCCACTGTCGTGATTGGTCTGCATCTGCGTCAGAGAAATCTGCTCAATCTTTCCTGAGCGAATTTCAATTTCACCGGCACCACCATCGGTTGATCCGACGGCGGAGCAGGCGCTGATCAGCACAGTCGCCAACGTGACCGTCAGCCAGGACAGAACAGCTTTCATTGTTGGTCACCTCATTACTGGTATTTGATGGCAATGCCTTTGAGCTTGCGTCCCTGGATCGTTTCTATGTCACGGCTCCACAGCGGGCCTGTGACGTAGGCGGCGACGGGCTGAATCTGGTCGTAAACGACGACTACCGCGTCTGCGCCAAGCTTGGCGGCTTCCTCACGCAGTTTTTGTTCGACCTGCGTAATGGGCGGCGCCGGGTCGACCGTGGCATCGATCAGGATTTCGCCCAACCGTACATTGGGGCGCGTCGGTTCTGCGCGTAATACCTGGACTTCACTGGGCAGGGTTGGCGCGGGATGCTCAACCCCGACGTACGCGGTCGTCTGGGCATCGACCGTCGCGCATGCACTCAGCATCAGCATACTGGCGATGAGCGCTGCGGCGAATAACGGCATTTGCAATCTTGAGAATCGAAGCGATGAACAGGTCCACATGTCAGTTGCCCTCTGCTTGAGGCTTGTTCAACCGCCAACGTGTGTCGGCGGTTGAAACAGGGCTCAGCTGCGGATGAACGCCCAGAGATCGGCATTCAATTTGTCGATGGCGGCCTTAAAGTCTTTCGTGGTGATTTTCTGGCTTTCGTTCGACAGCTGGCTGCCAAATACCTTGCGTACGACTTTGGCTACGGTCTGATTGGTTTTCGCGTCGATAAACTCGGCTTCGATGAACAGGTTAGTGTCCTGATCCCGGTGACCGGTGGCTGCCTGCGTCGCCCCGACCACGGCCGCGACCGGCACCACTTCATACCATTTCATGCCTTCGTTGGAGGCACTCACACCGGTGATAGCTGCGCGCAGGAGCAGGGGTTTTGACCCGGCCGGTGCTGCGCTCTCGTTTGAAACCACCCGGTATTTCTGGCCGAGCACGCCTTTGGCCTTGCTGGTCATGTAGTTCTGCAATTCGTCCAGCGTCTGCTGGTTGACCCGCTCGTTGGGCTTGGGCGCCGGATAGAGTTCCAGCTTGTTGAACACCACCGTGTCGTAAGCGTTTGCGTTCCACGACGGACTCACCCAGCGCATGGCCTTCTCGCCGCTGGTGGTGGTCACTTCTTCCAGGTTGTTGTAGTTGGGCAGAAAGCCGGAGTATTGGTCCTGTTCGGTGACTTTCGAGGTACAACCGCTGAGCAACAGACCGGCCAGTGTGGCGCCGACAAGCAAGTTTCGGGGCAAGTTCATAGTGGTGTGTGCTCCATGGATAAAGTCGAATTTTTGGTAGCAACGCTTCAGAATCGCCAGGTCATGTTTCCGGTCACAGCTTGAATCCAGGCGTTGTCGAACTGACCGGAGGTTCGAGTGCCCGACACGGATTTGGTCTGGTCCACCGACATATCGCCGAGCCAGACCATGGCCCAGCTGACGTTGACATCGGTGTCCTTGTTCAGAGCATAGGTGGCCCCCGTTGCAATGCGCCAGGATTCGCCCATGGGCACGGTGAAGGTGCGATTGCTGTCCGAGACGGCGCTGCTGTCATACGCCACTCCAAAGTTCCACAACAGTTGCTCGGTAGCCTGGTATTGCGCGCCGAGGGAGAGATGCCAGGTGTCCTTGAAGTTGGCGTCGACGGTTCTCGATTGCGATCCCAGCGCCGTGGTGTCTACCTGCACGGCGATGTCACCGAACTCCGACCAGTCCTGCCAGTTGACCGACGCCAGTAACGCCCATTGCCGGTCGAGTTGCTGGAACAGACTCAGAGTGACGGTTTGCGGCACCGTCATATCCAGTTGGGTGTGGGTGCCATTGACCCGCTCCAGCAACCGGCCATCGCCCTTGACGTCCAGCCCGTCTTCGAACTCCAGGTCGACCTTGCTGGTGTAAGTCAGACCGATGCGCGTGCCGGGTTGCGGGGCGTAAATCACGCCCGCGTTGGCACCAAAACCCCAATCCTTGTCCTTGTATTTGAACTGCCCGTCGCTGCGGTCGGTGAAGCCGAACGGCGAGCGGTCGATGGCGGTCTGTGCTTGCAACATGCCGTACATGGCTCTCACGCCGAGCCCCACTGACCACTGCTCGTTAAAGCGGTACGCCACGCTTGGCACCATCGACAAACCAAGCAGGCTGGCGTTCTGCGCGAAGTAACGCCCCGACCATTCGTTGTCGTAATTGACCGCCAGCCCAAAGTCGCCGTACTGGCCGAAGCCGACGCTCCAGTGGTCATCCAGTTCATGGCTGATAAAGAAGCTGCCGCCGGGAATCGGATCGAGAGCGTTGCCACTGCCGCTGCCCGTGACGTTGGTATCGGAATCGCGGTCAAAGGTCAGGTCGCCATAAAGCACCTGCAAACCGCCGGTGATCTGCGTGCCCGGCAGATAACTCATGCCCGCCGGATTACTGGCGATGGTCGAAGGGCCTTGAGCGCGGGCGGCGGCACCGGCATTGGCCAGGCCAGTGTTATCCGTGCCGATTTCGTAGAGCATGATGCCGCCAGCCCAGGTTTGCTGACAGCAGAGCGCAAGGAGCGTAAGGGTGGGCAGGGCTGCTGTTCTGATTTGCATACTAACCTCGGCAAACATCCGTTATCGAATCAGCGTAACTGGCGGCCACATGCCCATGGACTCATCAATAGGCGCCCCACGCACCCTCTAAATCGAATTAGCAATCATCGAGAAAAGCTGAACTAAGCTGAACGGGGCCGGTTCGTTCGCTAACGGTCCAACATAAGTGGTAGTCCATATTCTCAATATCGAGAAGGAGCTACTTATGAATAAAGGCTGGACCCGCGGCATTTTGGCCAATCACATCTGGGCGCTGGAAAACAACCCGCCCGATGACAAAGACAAAATCAACCAAACCTTTCTGCAACCGTTCTTTAGCTACACCACCTATACCACCTACGGCATCAACGCCGAATCCACCTACGACTGGCAAACCCGCGAATGGTCAGTGCCGATTAAGCTCTTCGTCACCCAGCTGTTCAACGTAGGTCGTCAACCCATGAGCCTGCAAGCAGGGCCGCGTTACTGGGTTGACAGCCCGAAAGATGGTGCTGAGGGCTGGGGATTTCGGGTGGCATATACGCTGTTGTTTCCCAAGTAACTCCAACCACAACCACAACCGCCAGAGCCCAAGCCGCAGTGAAGGGGGGTAGAGGCGATAGGTTTCATGGGGCTGCGGTATCAAAAGGGTAGATTTTGCCCCACTCTTTCGCCATATCCACTACTGTCCAGTTCTGCGCCCGTGCTTCATCCAATACTTTGTCCAGCTTGCCGACCTTCGACTCTCGGTCGTACGCCCATTCACGCTGTGCATCGGTGTGATGCACAAGTCCCATAAAGCGCTTGCCGTCGCCTGCGGCGGTCCATTGCAACATTTGCTGATCGCCATCGGAGTTACCAAAAGCGAAGATCGGTCGGCGGCCTATAACGGCATCAATACTGACGGGTTTACCAGGGCCATCATCGTTATGAGCGAGCTTTGGCGTGCGCATGATTACCGGTTTGCCTGCGTTATATTGATACTCACCGGTGAAGGTGGTGCCGATCACCTGCTCCGGTGGAACGCCATACACTTCCTCCGTCCAGGCGCGCATGAACTCCACTTCGCCTCCCGACACGATGTACGTTTTGAAGCCGTTGGCTCGCAAATAGGCCAGCAATTCCAGCATCGGCTGATAGACCATTTCGGTGTAAGGCTTATGGGTTTTGGGATGGACGGCCTTGGCGAGCCATGCTCGGACATTGGCCAAAAAGGCTTGAGTACTGATCTCGGTATGGGTGGCATCGATGATCTTCATCAGTCCCTCCATACCGCTGTCAGCCAAGGTTTTCTGGTCATTGTCCAGCACTGCCTTGAATGGCTGCTGTTGTTGCCATTCAGGATGCTGTGGTGCCAGGCGTTTGACTTCCTCAAGGGCGAACAGCATCTGAAAATACAGGGGCTGTTCGCTCCAAAGCGTGCCGTCGTTATCGAACACTGCAATGCGTGCAGCCGATGGCACAAAATCCTTGGAACCATCAGCCGTCACTGCCTGGACAAATTCAACAATGGCATGTTTGGAAGGGCCCTCGCGCCAAGAGGGTAAGGGTTCGGCCGCATGCAGCAGCAGCGGCCACAACAAGACAAGCCAGAGCCAACGCGTTGACCGACGAACCAACGAGATGTCGTTCATGGATTACTCCCCGTAAATCCGGCGAGAAGGCGGACCATTAAATACCCACTGCTTGATTTTTCACGAGTGGTGGATATTCGCCAACTTCAAGCTGCGAAGTGGCGACCTCTGATGAGACCGCCATTTTCGGCTGATTGATCAGTTGCCGGCTGGCATCGGCAGGTTGATGCCTTCTTTCTTCAGAGCCTCACGCACGGATTGGAATTTCTGGTACTGCGAAAGCGTGATAGGACCGTCATAACCCATACTTTGCAGTTTGCGCGGTGGGTATTCGACGTAGGTTTTCATCAGCTTCATGATCGCGGCCGTGATCGGCACCATCGTCCAGGTACGCTCTGTAAAGGTGGTCATGAAGAGGTCATAGCGCTCTTGCGGGTCTTGCCACAAGTCAAAGACTTGCGGCACGGTGGCCACATATTTTTCTGCGCCTTTCCACCCCAGGTTAGCGTCCACCGCCAGACCACCGGTATGCGCGCCATCGTCACCGCGCAAGTTGAACACGGCCTTATAGTTGCCAACACGGGCCGCACCCGGGGTCAATTCGTTCTCGGTAAAGTAGAACCATTCTTTGCGTGGGGAAGGGGCCGTGCCGGTGAGCACGGGTGTCATGTCGTAACTGTCGAAGATGATCGGCTGACCCTCGCGATCTTTCTCAGGCAGCTTCACACCAGCAACGGAGGCGAACGTCGCCATCAAATCCAGGCCACCGAGAATCTCGTGGTTTTTTGTGTCTGGTTTGATTTTCTCTGGCCAGACGGCAATTGCTGGAACCCGGTTACCGCCTTCACGCACTGTGCCCTTGGTCCCGCGGAACGGCGTGTAGCCGGCATCCGGATAAACATCTTGCCAGGCGCCGTTGTCAGTGGTGTAAACCACCAGGGTGTTCTTATCCATCCCGAGCGCCTTGAGTTTGTCCATGATGCGACCTATGCGGGTATCCAGTTCGACCACGGAGTCGGCGTACTTGGATTTAGACATGGACTTATGAACAAACTCCGGTGCTGGCATGTTCGGCTGGTGCACCTTCATGAAGTTGACGTTGATAAAAAACGGCTTGTCCGATTTGGCCGCTGTGTCGAGAAACTCCAGTGCGGCTTTTTCAACATAGTTGTCAAAGAACGGGATACCGACCACACCGGGTTTGCCATCCACGACAGGCGTATCCACGTACTGGCCGTTGACCTTGAATTCTTCGACCGGTTTTTCGCCCGCCTTGCCGGACATAGCGCCCTTGGTCACTCTTTGAAACATCTCGCGGGTTTCCGAATCCATGTCCGGGAACCATTCGGGGTCGGCATAGGTGTAAGCATTGAGGTGGTACAGGCCGACGTATTTCATCACGTCGTAACCTTGCGCATTGGGCAAGGCATAATCCGCTTCGCCCAAGTGCCACTTACCGGTGAAATAGGTGTCGTAGCCGCCGGTCTTCAGCACCGAGGCCAAGGTCCATTCAGCTGCCGGCAAGCCACCGCCCTGGCCTTGCATGGCTACGGTGGTCATGCCGCTACGATTGGGAATACGCCCGGTTTGCATGGCCGCCCGACCAGGCGTGCAGCTTGGCTGGGCATAAAAAGAATAAAAAGTGACCCCCTCTGCCGCCAGCTCATCGATGCTGGGCGTAGGCATGCCTCGACCGACCCCACCTCCGTAGGGGCCAAGGTCGCCATAGCCGGTATCGTCGGAGACGATAAACAGGATATTGGTCTTTTCCGTTTGAGCCGCGTGGGTCAGTCCGTTCAGTGACAAAAGTGCAGCAAACACGATAGATAGCCTGAAACGATCCGATAGCTGTTCCATACCAGGATTCCTCGTTGTTTCATGGTGTTAGCAACCGGGTGATGAGTGCACATCAACATTGACCCTTGGTGCATTGACCACCGAGCAATTAGCCTAGGTACTGCGTACAGAATCACTTCCCCCTTATTGCCTGACCATGCACGGATTAAGGCGCACGAATGAGTCTAGTGCGGTTTTGTCAATTGAACGTGGCGATTGCAATGTTTTAGCGGGTGTATGTAACGCCAGGATTACAAACTGTATATACACCCATCATGAATACGATAAACAGCAAGGCAATCGCCAGATAGGGCGGCGTTTCTATTCACAAATGAAATAAGCAAAGTCATTGGGTCGCTTGCGCAATATCGCCGCAAAAAATATCGACGTTGCCATCCTCGGGTGAGGTTCGCACGACAACGGAATACTTGCCGGAGAGCAGGTCTGGCATTTTTATCGGCGCGCTTCTGTAAAAGGACCATCCACCGGTACCCGCATTGGGTTCAGTGTTTACCTTGTCGTTCATTGCGTAGGCGGCTGGCCCTGGTTCCCGGCAACTGCCTTTGTTGATGAACGTGTATAAGCGCGGAGGCATGACGGTTCCGATTGGAACGCCTGTGACGTAGAAGTCAAAGTTGGTTTGATTGCCTACGCCGGTCAACGTGGTATTGGCAACCTGCCCCGGATTTTT
This sequence comes from Pseudomonas sp. NPDC099000, assembly GCF_044759925.1. Classification (NCBI taxonomy): domain Bacteria; kingdom Pseudomonadati; phylum Pseudomonadota; class Gammaproteobacteria; order Pseudomonadales; family Pseudomonadaceae; genus Pseudomonas; species Pseudomonas sp. NPDC099000. The sequence goes on along the minus strand of NZ_JBIWAF010000015.1, from coordinate 36,149 downwards.
GTGGGTCGCTGCCAGAGGAAGGTTCATTGATTGGTTTGATGAGCTGGTGCAGCCGAAGAGACTTGCGGTGATCAATAGTGTTGCGAGGGGGCTACAGGGTTTCATTGCCAACCTCCAATAATGGAAGAAGTGCGTTGGGGGGACTATTGGGTATAGCTCATTAATACGGCGTTACGCTCATGAGCATCTACTTTTATAGCCCCCCAAATCCCTGAAAACCCCGATTTACAATCAGACTTTGTGACCCCGAATGCTCACCAGCCGGAGCACCTGCAAGTAAGTGGGTGGTTTCGGTACGATGCCACGGTCGCGCAAAAGCGCATGCAATTGTGGCAGGCGAAAATACGGCACTGACGCCATTAGATGATGCTCGATGTGAAAGTTGACTCGAATAGGTGCCACGCAAGCGCGGGCGATCAAACCAGCCTGTGTAGTACGAGTATTGCGGAGTACGTCCGGGCTTGATTCCAGACAGGCATGTTCCGCCATGGAGCGAATGCGGATGAACAGCGGGAACGGTGTGATATAGGCCAGCACCCAAACGCCGTATAACCAGGCATTTCCGCTGATCCATAACGCAGCAAAGAGCACTCCGTTCGTGAGCAGCATACCGCTGGCGTTTCTGAAGAAAGTTCGTGGGTAGTCCCACCAATGACGACCTGCCTGTGGCAAGCGGCGGATATCGCTGGTCAGCGACCATTGCAGTACGCCGGCGTCCATCAGTAATCGTCCCACCAGGAACTTGAGGCCGGTAACTCCAGAAAGATCACGCAAACACTTGCGCATCAACGAGCGGCGAGTCGTAGGCAGCCCCGCCACCAGACAGAGATCGGGATCTTCAACGGTGGAGGTTTTGGCGTGATGGGTCAGATGATAGGGACGGTACTTGCGCAGTTCGTTCCAGATCGGCCGGGCGCACAACCAATCGACCAGTACATCATTGCACCATTTGGTTTTGAACAATGTGCCGTGCGCGGCGTCGTGCTGCAAAATTCCGAAACACAACTGGCGTCCGGCAATAATGACGACACCTACGATCAGGGCGAGGCTGAATCCCCACAAGGGCAAAAGTTCGCGGGCCCAGGCCAGACCAACAAAGGTCAAGGCCAGCACACCCCAGGTAGAACCCACCGCCCAGGCGCCCCAGCCGTCTGAGCGTTCACTAAAGGATTTGATTTCGTCGCGGCTGAGAATATCGCTGATCTTGGTCTTGTTATGCATGTCTATCCTCGACATCAAAGGCCTGTAGCCGGCCTGGGTGATGAATCAGTTGTGTCTTTAAGGCTGTTGTAAAAAGGTGCGCCAGATCTGGTGACCCTGATCCACGAAACGTTGGGTACAGGCAAAGAATTCGGTGCGCAGCGCCACATCGACCAAGGGCTCAGGCAGCAGGGGATCGAAAACTATCTGGCGGATTGCTTCGCGACCGAGGATGAAAGATTCGCGTGCGGCCGTATTCAGTCTCAGTTGCTCGGCGCGTAAGGCCCAGCTCTCCAGTTGCTCGCCATGGCGGCGGTAGCTGTCGTTAAGCAACTCACCATTCCACAGGCTTTGTATCTGCTGTACTTGCGTGTCTTCGAAGCCCGTGGCCTGAAAAACCAATGCGGCCGGCTCCAGGCCAAGCTCGATCAAACGTCGACGCAACGACTCGATATCAGGCTCGATGTTGTTCGGCCGGACATACAGATCCTTGCCCTGTTCCGCGAAACCCATCATGTGCAGCGCGCGCTCACGCTGGCGCAAGATGTTGCGGTCACTGCGCCCCAAGGCGTTGCACGCGACCATTAGATAACTACCGTCCCACGGCCGCAGATGCTGCTCGACGCTACGCCAACCAAACAATTGCGCCGAGATATCCTTGGCCTGTGGTCCCAGCTGATAACTGCCGCGCCCCGCACCTTCAAGCAGTGCTTCGATAGAGAGGCGCGCCAGGGTGACCCGAACGTTGTTTTCACTGATTCCGAAGAGCTCACAGGCGACGATGGCTTCCCTGACCTGCAAGGGAATGCCGTTCTTGGCTACCAGCAGTTCGAGTACCAGGCTTTTTACGCAAGGTTTCATTGTGTTTCCAAATCATTACGCTTTCGGCAGAAATCTAGCTCAATCGGTAATATTACACAATTGGTAGATGAAAAATTAAATGTGTAATGATTCGGGCTGGGTGCAGGCAGGTGAGAGCGAGCAAGTGATAGCGGGTATCGGAGGATGTGCTTTGCCAGGTGCCGGGTGAACCGCTGGCGGCGATCCTTGTTTCACTTCATCTGGGTCAGAAGGCTTTCACGCTGACAAATCTCTTCTTCCACTGCCCTCACTTCCCTCATGTAAACCTCTACAGCGGGTGGCAGAGAGCGCTCTTTAAGGTAGATGAAGCCATAACGGGTACGCAGTGCCAGGTCATGGAGGGGTAACGGTACGATCTCGCCCGCCAGGTACTCTCGCTCAAAAGTCGATAAAGTCCCTATAGCCAGCGCATTACTGTTCTCGACGAATTTAACGATTTGCATGGGCACGTCTATTTCGATCGCCGGAACAAAATCACCCGTCAACGCATCATAAGCGCCGGCACAGCCCAACGTTGACGGGAGCAAATGGGTAGCCAGCCGCAGCGGAATGCGCGAGCCCACCCATGGATAACCGAGTGTTTGCGCTAAGTTCAGTGAACGGCGTTGCGACAGCAGCGGATGGCCGGGGCGACAAAACAGGCGTCCTTCGTGCTCACCCAACAGCTCACAGGTGAACGCTTCCCTGCCTTGCAATGTGCTGATTTCGGCGATCCCCAAATCCACTGCCCCGGTGGCGACCTGATGAGCAACTTCACGCCATCCGGCGACATGTGCAGTGACCTTGATTTGCGGATGCCGGGCATGCAATCGCGCGATGCTGGCATAACCGCTGGTGATGCTGGGGTAGGGACCCAGAGCGACCCTGAGGGCTCCGATTTCTCCACCCGCCAGCAAGGCGATGTCCCGCCGCAGGTCCTCCTCGGCCACTAACAGGCGTTGGCTTTTTTCCCGAAGCAAATGACCAAACGCAGTCAACACGACGCCTTCTGTGCGTCGGTCGAACAGCGTGACCCCGAGCTCGGTCTCCAGCAATTGGATGCTTTTGCTCAGCGCCGGCTGGGAAACCCCCAACGCTTTTGCTGCCCGACCAAAGTGCGCATGTTCAATCAATGCCAAAAACTGACGTAAGCGGCGTGGTGTCATCTCATAACCTTTATGTTATCGAAAAGTATCAAAACGGAATTTTTCGGAATGAAATGAATATGCTATTCATGGCCTGACGGGTCAAGCTGACGACGCACAAAACAGGCACCGTGCGCAATCAACGGCATTGACGCTCATTGGCACACCCTTTGGCGCAGGAACCCTTTCATGTACAACAAGACCCTCCATCTGGCACTGGCAATCACCCTTGGCAGTGGCGTCAGCCCGGCCATTTTTGCTGCCGATGCAAACGGCTTAAGTTCTGATCCAGCCTCAACACAAAATGCGCATTTCGACAGCAAGGGCAAAGCGCCTTCGCCTTACACGATCGAGATGCAAAATGGTTTGCGCAAGGCTCTTCCGTTTGCGGACAAGCGCGATTTTGAAGAAGCGAAAAAAGGCTTCATCGCTGCACCGTCCTACAACAAGATCATGGCCGAGGCCGGGAATGTCGCCTGGAACATGGGCAGCTATAACTTCCTGCTGGAAGGCAAGGACTACGACAGTATCAATCCGTCCCTGCAACGCCAGGCGGTACTCAACATGGCCTTCGGTCTGTATGAAGTCGTTCCGGAGAAGATCTACCAAGTGCGCGGGTTTGACCTGGCCAACATCACCTTCATCAAGGGCGATACGGGCTGGATTGTGTTCGACACCCTGATGTCGAAGGAAACCGCCAAGGCTGCCCTGGACTTCATTAATGAAAAACTCGGCCAGCGCCCGGTCGTAGCGGTAGTGATCTCTCACTCCCATGCCGACCATTTCGGTGGTATCCGCGGAGTGGTCGATGAAGCCGATGTGCGCAGCGGCAAGGTCCCGCTGATAGCACCGACAGGTTTTATGGAACATGCCGTGGCTGAAAACGTCTACGCCGGCAATGCCATGAACCGGCGCGCGTTCTTCCAATATGGTGTGATGTTGCCGCACAGCCCGTATGGCCATGTCGACATGGCCATTGGTAAAAATGCCTCCATTGGCAACATGGGGCTGATTGAGCCCAATCGCTATATCGCGAAAGATTTCGAGACCCTGACCATCGACGGTGTGGAAATGGAGTTTCAAAGCACACCCGGCACCGAAGCGCCGGCGGAGATGAATACCTGGTTCCCGCAATTCAAGGCATTCTGGGCCGCCGAAAATATTACCGGCACTATCCATAATATTTACACGCTGCGTGGTGCCCTGGTCCGTGATCCACTGGTCTGGTCGAAGAACATCAATAACGCCTTGTATCGTTACGGACAACAGGCCGACGTCATGTTCGCGGCGCACAGTTGGCCACGTTGGGGCAATGAGCGCATTCAGGACGTCATGCGCGCGCAACGCGATGCCTACGCCAACCTGAACAATGCCGTACTGCACGCCGCCAACCAGGGCGTCACCATCAACGAGATTCAAAACGTCTACAAGTTGCCCGAAAGCCTGAAAAACAATTGGGCGACCCATAGCTACCACGGTTCGGAAGAGCACAATAGCCGCGCCGTGATCAACCGCTACCTGGGTTACTGGGATGCCAACCCGGCGACGCTGATGCCGCTGTCTCCGAAAGATTCGGCGCCGCTGTATGTAGAAATGATGGGCGGCGCAGACAAGATCATGACCAAGGGGAAATCCCTGTTTGATCAAGGCAAATACCGCGAAGCCTATGAAATCCTCAATAAGCTGGTCTATGCAGAACCACAGAACAGCAAGGCCAAGGATCTGCTTGCGGATGTCTATGAGCAGGTCGGCTATCAGAAGGAAAGTGCCGGGGTGCGCAACAGCTTCCTCGCTGCAGCGTATGAATTACGCCATGGCATGCCCAAAGGGGTGCCGCCAAAATCCACCGGGCCAGACCTTATCCGCGCCATGAGCACGGAGTTGTGGCTGGAATACCTCGGCATCGCCCTGGACGGAAGCAAAGTCGCGGATCAACACCTCGTTTTGAATCTCAAGACGCCTGACAACGGTGAGCAATTTGTGGTTGAGTTGAGCAATTCAACACTGACCAACATCAAGGGGCAGCAAGCGAAAAATGCCGACCTCACTATCACCGTTGACCGCTCTGATCTTGAAGGCGTAATGGCAAGGAAAACCGGCTTCGATCAACTCGTCGCGGCCGGCAAAGCCACATTCGAAGGCGACCGTAAACCCTTCGAACTGTTGATGGCCGCCATCACCCCGTTTACCCCAACCTTTGAGCTACTGCCTGGCACCAATCAGTAATCCATATGGGCTGCGCGTCATCCTGTTTCAGGGGTGACGCAATCTTTGCTGCCTGTCGCCAACGTCAGCTTTGGGTCGACAACAGCTCTTAGTCAGAAGCAATCGGCCAATAGCTGCCGATTACGAAGGACGTCGACCCCGAACGGACAAACCTGCTGCCCCTATCTGAATGCTATGCGTAAATCATCAATGACCTGGTTGATTGAAGGCCCTTGAGCTTCCGGCGGCTCAGGACTCTCCCCAAATTCACGCCAGATGAACAGCGTGAGTTCCGCTCCGTCAGTCAGTGACTGGGCGTTCTCGTTGCTGGCGAATGTCTGCAAAAGCCTGTACCTGGCATCTTTCCAGAAAAGCGCCTCGACCCAGGCATACACCGGAATAAAGTGAAAGTGGATGGGGTAGCCAGGGTCGTGACCGAATCGACTGATGTAGAGCCATTTCGGCTTCAGCTGCAATTCAAGGGTTTTCTGGATGTTGGCCATCAGCCCACCTAACTCCGCCAGTGCACCCTCGGGAAGTTCAGCCAGCGAGTTGACGTGAGTCTTCGACCCCAGCATCAGATAGCCGGGAAGCGCCGACGACATGTGATGATTGAGAAGCCAGTGGGTGGTTTCAAGAATGATGAAGTGTGGTGCTACTTCCATGTGCTGATGTCCATGGTCATGGGGCACACAGAGTATCAAGGCATCGCCCATTGTGAATGGCTGCAATCGAACATCCGACCTGTTGAACACATTCCTCGTCAGCGCGAAAACCTATCGCCGGAAGCCACGGCTTGATGGCCGCAGACCGTGCAGTCCCCAGCCGCCGGCCACCTCTGTGTCTATGCGCTGCTCACATCGGATTAATGCCGATTCATCACTGTTCTTTCAAAGGCTCGGGGCACATTCCTGGCCAAACCCCGACGCCGTACTGCGCGTCATTCTCCACCTGACGAAGAGCTCGGCCACCCGTTCACGGAAATCGGGCAGGACGGCGTCGCGGATCAGGTCAAACGTTCTCAAGGAGAGGCCTCATCAATCTTTTTCAGGTGTGATTGAGTGTGTACGAGTCTGCACGGCGCGCAACTATTGCGGGAAGTAATAGTGACAATCACGAAACACAAGTTCTGCTTTGTCGGTAATAACCGGAAAATCGCCCCCATCGAACACCGCCCGTGACGCTGTCCCGTCGCGTGACGAACCGGACTTTTTATTTTCAGGATGACATCCATGCGCCCTTTGTTTATGCCTGCCATGGCGTTTGCCTCTTTGTTGCTCGGCGGTTGCGCCTCTGCTCCGAACGACCCGACGCTGACCTTGCAGACCCGCAAGACACCGGCCCAGTACGCCGATTGCGTCGTGCCGAAATTGCAGGGCAGTGCGTTGAACCCGACTGTCTCGCAGACCCAGCGCAGCTACCGGATCGTAGTGCCGAGCAAAGTCTCTGCGGACAACGTGCTCGAAGCCTACAAGGCCGGCAGTGGCGGCAAGGTGTTCATCTACGAGCGGCACCTGCTGGCCTCGAATTTACTGCCCTCGAGTTTTGGACGCGCCGCCCAGGATTGCATCTGACCCCGGCCCGTCAACGTTTTTCAAGCGCTCCTTTGGTTGGCCGCAACCAACCAGTTTTCTGCCCCGCACCGCGTTTCGGTTGCGGGGCTTTTTTTGGTTCCTCACGTATCGCCTGGTCGATATCGCGCAGATGAAGGCGGGTTTCTGCAGCACGAAATAATCCTGTCCTCAGGACGAAAAGCATCGTAGTTTACGCGCCATAAATACAAGGACGTCTGGGGTGTAAATGGGCGCTTATCGTTTGCTGTTGGCTATTCTTGTGGCCGTTTCTCACATGGGCAAGACGTTCGCGGGGCTTAACCCCGGCGTGGTTGCCGTTATTTCCTTTCTGATCATCAGCGGCTTCGTAATGACCTCGCTCATCGAGCGCAATTACAAGACGCCGCAGAAAATCGGTCTGTTCTACATGGACAGGGCCTTGAGGCTTTACCCTCAATTCCTGTTCTACTTCTTGACCTCTTGCGCCGTGATTTATTGCCTGCTGCCCGGCACGCCTCAAGCCGCCGAGCTGATGCTCGGGAACATCGCGGCGAGCCTTACTATGGTGCCCCTCGGCTTCTACATGTTCGGGGTTGCTGGGTCGCTGATTTTGCCGCCGGCCTGGTCACTGGGGCTCGAGATGTGTTTCTACCTGGTGATCCCTTTCCTGTTGATCTACAAGTCGAGGGACGTTGCGTTTGCCGTGTCAGTCGCCGTATTTATGACCGCGTGTCTTGGTTTCATCAACACCGATGTGTACGGCTATCGCCTGTTGCCGGGCGTCTTGTTCATGTTCTTGTGCGGCAGCTACCTGTACAAACCGCAGGCGAAGGGATTAGCGATCGCTGCCAGCACTGCCGTGGTGGCTGCCTTGATGTTTGCGGCAATCGAAGCGGGGCTGATTGAGCGCCGGCCGTTTAACGCGGAGGTGACAGCGGGTATAGCGTTAGGTATCCCTGCCGTGTACGTGCTGACGAAACTCAAGTTTCATCGGGTTGACGAGCTCCTCGGGAACATCAGCTATGGCGTGTTTTTGAATCACTTTGTGGTGATGTACTTTCTGCGTGCTTTCTGGCCCGTTGCCTACGACGCGCACATCGTTGCAGCCGTTTTGATCCTGTCGTTCGGGTTGAGTTGCGTTTCGTACTACTACATCGAACGGCCGGCCCTGAAACTCCGACATGCGCTTCGGGCTGGCGTGAGGTATGGCGCGGTTAAACCGCAAGGCGGCGAAACAGCGGCTTAGTGCAGGTGATGGTTGGAGTAGCCGTCGGCGTCCATGACGGGGCCCATTATGTAGCGATCAGCCTCGGTTCACCGAATTTTCCTACCCGAGCGTCTGGGCTGTCCCGGCGTAGCCTACCTGCACTTGGTCTACTAGCTGATGCCTGCGCAGAGCATGGAGGTTGCTGAGTTCAACGCTCACCACCTTGACCACACGCTGCTGGCCGAGGTTCGGGCCGCGTTCCCTGGCGCATTCATCTGGTGCGGTGGCCTCACTGATGGCTGCGCTCGGCACCGGGTTGGTGGGCTTGATCGCCTTAGGCAGACCCTTTATCGCCAACCCGGATCTTGCGGAACGTCTCAAGCACGGCTGGCCGTTAGCCGAAGCGGACCGATCAATTTATTACACCCGATGCGGCGAGGTGGGTTACACGGACTTCCCTGCACATACCCTCGGGTAGTGCTCCACACAGTCTTCGACGGATAGCGGTGGTGGCGGACGTCCGGTGTCGGGCGGTTCTGCCAACGCCCGCGATTCGCCGTCTATTTCCGGGTTGTGCAGCCTGTGCGCACCACAGGGACCTGTTCCGGCAATTTAAGCTGATATCATTCGAGCGCTGACAAACCGAGTGGAACACCATGAATCGTCAAAAAAAAATAAAGCAGTTATTAAAGGCGCACGCCAAAAAGGCCAGTGCCAAACTGGCACCGGCAAGCAAGTCTAAATACATTAGTAAGGCTGACCGATTGAAGCTCGCGGCTGAATCCAGTCTCGACTCCATCACGTCCTCTGAGAGCGAGTGAGTTACAGGAAACTGTGGTCTGTCGTGTCCAGCGATTGTTTGGCGGCGCGCAGACTCACTGTTCGTGTCGCATCCGTCCCTGGAGCGCCCAATGCCGCCCATCACCACGCGCCTGGTGGCGCTGTTTGTTTTTTGCCTGACGCTTGAAGTGTCAGCCCAGACCAACGCCTGCCCGGCTGGCGAGAAACAAGTGTGCCTGGACGGGTGTATCTGCCTGCCAGACATGGGACTGACGGATGACCTCTACCAGATCGCCGCGCCGGCCTTGACGTTGTGGCTGACCCAGGCCCGCGCTGACGCCGCCATCACCGGCCTGCAACCCATTCCACCGCACATCCGGGAGCAACTGCTGCGCTGGTACGATCCCGGCGTCCTCGATGCCGCGCGCTACAAAGTCAGCGACAACGGCCAGTTCAACGCCGCCACGGCCATGCTGCAAAACCCGGATGTCGGTGCCGTGACGCTGATCGACATCATCCTCTTCCGGGACGCTGAAACCGCAGAACAGAACATCGCGCTCTGGGCTCACGAGCTCAAGCATGTGCAGCAGTTTCAGGAATGGGGTGTCGACGGGTTTGCCCAGCGGTATACACAAGATTTCAATGCTGTGGAGGCGCCGGCTTATGCCATACAGGCTGAGGTCAGGCGGACGGTGCGGGACGGAGCTGTAACGGGATCAGTCATGGAGCCTGTTCCGTAGCACTGCTCACAGCAGCGTTACACTGTGCTCATCCTTGAACCAGATCTGGAGCGGCGCATGAAAGTTGGTGTGATTTCCGATACCCACGGCTTGCTCCGCGCCGAAGCCCTGGCTGCCCTGGCGGATTGTGAGCAGATCATTCACGCAGGCGACATCGGCAACGCCGAAATACTCGATCAACTCAAGGCTATCGCCCCCCTGTACGTCGTTCGCGGGAACAATGACCTGGATGCACCGTGGGCAGAAAAACTCCCCGACCTTCTTCGTTTCGATCTCAACGGATGGCAAACGCTGCTGGTGCATGACTTTGCCGACGTCCCGGTCGGGCTCGACTCAGCCATTAAGCTGGTGATCACCGGCCATTCGCACAAGCCACGTATCGAGTGGCATGGCGAACGGCTTTACCTCAATCCCGGCAGCGCGGGGCGGCGGCGCTTCAAATTGCCGGTGACGCTGGCGCTGCTGGAGGTGTTCGAGACCTCCCTGGAGTCGCGCCTGGTCTCGTTGCTCGAATAATGTCTGCGGGCTGGATCAACGGGATTTTTTCCAACAAACAACGGCTCGTTGATAAAACGAGCCGTCGTTGTGAAAGGGCTATTTCAGATCGACCTCAAAGGTGATCCGCATCAATCACAGCCTTGGCGAACGCCTGCGGATCTTCCTGCGGCAAGTTGTGGCCGATGCCGCCGCTGATCAGCCGGAACTCGTATTTGCCGGTGAAGCGTTTGGCGTAATCCTCGGGGGCAGGGTGCGGTGCACCGTTGGCATCGCCTTCAAGGGTGATGGTCGGCACGCTGATGGACGGCGCGGTGGCCAGTTTCTGTTCGAGCGCCTCGTATTGCGGCTCGCCCTGGACCATGCCCAGGCGCCAGCGGTAATTGAAGACGGTGATCTCGACATGGTCGGGGTTGTTCAGCGCCTTGGCGCTGCGGTCGAACGTGGCGTCGTCGAACGCCCATTTTGGCGAGGCCAGTTGCCAGATCAACTTGGCGAAGTCGTGGGTGTTTTTCTCGTACCCGGCACGACCGCGGTCGGTGGCGAAGTAAAACTGATACCACCACTGCAATTCAGCCTTGGGTGGCAGCGGGTTTTTACCGGCCGCCTGATTACCGATCAGATAGCCGCTGACCGAAACCAGCGCCTTGACCCGTTCTGGCCACAGCGCCGAGACGATGCCGGCGGAACGCGCGCCCCAGTCGTAGCCACCGAGCACCGCTTGTTTGATCTTCAGTGCATCCATGAAGTCGATGACGTCACTGGCCAGCGCGGCCGGTTGGCCATTGCGAAGGGTTTTATCGGACAGGAAACGCGTATCACCATAACCACGCGCATACGGCATCAATACGCGATAACCCTTCGCCGCAAGCAGCGGGGCGACTTCGTCATAGCTGTGAATGTCATACGGCCAGCCATGCAGAAGAATCACCACCGGCCCGTCGGCCGGGCCAGTTTCGGCGTAGGCCACGTTTAGCAGTCCCGCCTTGATGTGCTTCAGCGGGCCGAACGGGGAAGGGGTTGCATAAGTGGTGTCGGCCTTGATTGCATCCGGCTGTGCGGCGGCGGGCGTTTGCGCGTGGGCAACGCCGAGCGCGCCGAACAGGGCAAACGCCAGGATCGACGAGCTGACCAGGCGGCGGGTGTTGCCGGTTTTGTTTTGCATTGCCATCTTCATGGTGATGTCTCCGTTGCAAGGCGTTGGCCAGGGGTTCTGGCTGAGCCCCTTGAAACCTTGAGAGCATTTGAACGCGGCGACGTGTCTGGCCTGTGTCGAAACGCAGGCCCGGTGAAAACGGATGTATCAAGAGGATAGCCAGACACACTGTAATACATGGCGATGCAGGGAAATTCCGGTTTTGGCCGAGAGACGTCCCGCGCGCGGATTGGTTCACACTTGTTTGCTCAAGCCTTGCTATTCCAGGCCACCGCACACAGCGCCAGTCCGGCCACATTGAGGGTGACGGGATTGAAGGCATCCTTGAGCATGGACGTATTGAAAATCGCGACATCCAGCAGCAGCCCAGCCAGTGCTGTCGAGGCAGTAATCAACGGCCAGGTGATGCGTGGCGCGAGCAATATCCATAAGGCCAGGGCAATCTCCGCGACCCCGGTGGCATAGGCAAACAACTCCACCAGGTCAATGCCATGGGCTTGAATCATGGTTCGCTCGCCAGGACTCAACCACAACAGCTTGGGTACCAGACCATGGTAGCCAAACATGAACGCCAGGCTTCCCCGGGCGATCCAGTGGATGCGTTTCAAGGCGCTCACGTTGGCGTTTTCAAGAATCGACGTTCATGGTCGGGAGTGGGCAACAGGCAGGTGCCGTATTTCCCAAAAAGCCGATATCGATTCAGCGCAATGCGGTCGTAGGCCCAATCGCGCAGCCTGCGTGGGCAGGCGCGCAACAGTCTCAATGGACGCCAGGCGCCGGGCAATTGGGCGATGACTTCGAAGACGGCATCCGAACGCACCCAGTAGTGCCGGTCGCGGATCACGGCCATGGTATCGAATTGATCCAGGGGTAAACCTGCCCACGCCAGCAGTGCCTGCCCCTCGGGCGATTGCACTGCGGCCAGCCGCACGCGTCGGTCGCGGTCGTGGCGGATCAGGAACCTTGCCCAGCCGTTGCACAGTTTGCACACGCCGTCGAACAAGACCACGGTCTCGCCTGGCTGGAGCAAGGGCGCGGGAGAGGGGCGGAGGGTGGGCGCTGGCATAGAGAGGGGTCCATGGGAGGTATCCCGGATCATACCCGCGTGCCAGCGCGAAAGTCTTCACGGGAAGCGGCAGCCTCTATCGAGACTGCCGTTGTACGGTCAATAAAGGGCCTTGTCATCTTGGTGTCACCTAAGGCGTGGCAGGATCATCACAAACCGTCTTGAACACCCAGCGCAACCCGTCCGCGGGCAGATGAATTTGCCAGGAATCTTCACCATGAAAGGAGACGCCTCCCTGTTTGCGGCCATTGACCTGGGCTCCAATGCGTTTCGCCTGATGATTGGCCAGTCGGTCAGACGCAACCAGCAGATCGTGATCCAGGAAGTCAAAACCCTGCGCGAGCCCGTCCGTTTGTCGGAGGGATTCCAGGGCGGTGCGCTGGATGAGTTGGCGTTGGATCGGGGGTGGCAGGCGCTCGCGCGATTTGGCAAAAAACTGCGCGGCTTTGAGGCCGGACGGGTGCGGGCCGTGGCGACCAGCGCGGTGCGCGAAGCGGACAATGCCCAACTGTTTTTGACCAGTGCCGAGCGCCATCTCGGTTTTCGGATTGACGTGATCTCCGGGCACGAAGAAGCCCGGCTGGTGTATGCCGGGGTTGCCCACACGATACCGAGTGCCGCGAGTATGCGACTTGTCGTGGACATTGGTGGTGGTTCCACCGAGTTGATTCTGGGGCAGGGCACCCAGCCGCTGTTGACCGAAAGCATTGCCATTGGCAGCGGCACCTTTGGCACGCGTTACTTTCAGGGCGGGTGCATTACGGCTCATGCCTTGCTGGAAGCCGAGCGTGTGGCCACTGTGCAGTTTGAAAAGGTCGCACGTCGTTACCGTGCACTGGGTTGGCAGCAGTCCATCGGTTCTTCAGGCACCGCGCGGATGCTCGCCAAAGTCCTCAAGGCCAACGGCTTGAATGACGATGGCCAAGCCGGAATCACTTACGGCGGCCTTCTGCGCTTGTCGTTGCGTCTGCTTGAAGCGGGGCATGTCAATCAGCTCGGGTTGGCGGGCTTGCAACCCCATCGCCTGAGCAGTTTGCCGGGTGGGCTGGTGGTCATGCTGGCTGCGTTCAAGGTGTTTGGCATCTCGCAGATGACACCTTCCGAGGCGGAGCTGAGGCTCGGAGTGCTTCATGGGTTGATGGCCAGGCACTGACTGCTTGGGGCAAGGGTTTCGACACCGTTGGTCCCTCGGAGCCGTGAGCGACCCCGAAAGGGATCGCTGCACAGCTCACCGTCAGTTACGCACTCACCACAGCTAGCGGCATTTACTTGGGTAGATCAATTTTATCCAGCACCCGGTTTGCGGTGATCTCCGCCATCATGATGCTGTTGGAAATGCCCAGCAGGGCGTAGCGCGACTCGCCCTCCAGGTGATCCACCAACTGGTGCACCATCACGTCGACCGAGGCCAGGGTCTCGACCAGGTAGACCCCCAGTGTTTCGGCCGTGGCCTCGGGGTCTACGGAAAACAGGGTACTGCGCGTTCTCGGGGTGGCTTTGATGTCGGCGTTCGACGGGAAGTGGAAGTCGGAGGGCGCGTTCGGCGGCTTCGTTGAGTTTTTTGGAATCGATGGATTCGTAGGGGGAAACGTCGTCCGTTTCGGGTGGATTTGGCGTAGGTTTGAACATGGATGAAACCTCTTACGTCGTTTAAATGAAGGCCATCACTCTCGCTACCAAACGAGGGGTGGCGGCCATGCTCAGGTTGGTAGACCGGGACGTAAGAAACCGGCGCGCCCGAAAGCGCCCTGTGCATGACCACCATAAAGCAGAGTCGAACAAACGCTGCGAATCATGGTGCTTAACACCTTACGTATACCCCGGGGCTACCAAACCCCATCGCTGTTTATCAGCGACGGGGAAACGATAAAACCTAGGCTCAAGGCGCACAAGCCGGCGGATTCTGGCGCAGTCGTAGGTAACGGCGCAAGGATGTGTAGCCTGAGAGAGTGACTGGAGATGTCGATTAAACGCCGATGTTTAATCGGACTTCGCCTTCAGGATCGGACGGAAAATAGAGACGTCCCCTTTTCTTCTGCATGGCGGTGATTGCCTGGACGCAAACCGTCAGTCAGCGACACTGGACGGCGGGCAAACGGCAACTATCTTGAAGCGGGCGAAAACCATCCTGAAGGAGCGGCAACTCGATGAAGAAGGAAATGATCGGCGCAAAGGACGGAGAGGGTGAAGAGGCCTCTTCGCTGATAGACGCGAGAATCAAGGAACTGAGCGATTGGCGGGGCGAAACGCTCGCCAAGGTCCGGGCACTCATCCGGCAGGCCGACCCTGACGTAGTCGAAGAATGGAAGTGGCGGGTTCCTGTGTGGTCGCATGCGGGCATCATCTGCACCGGTGAGACGTACAAGAACGCCGTGAAGATGACCTTCGCCAAGGGGGCTTCGCTGGAAGATCCTTCAGGGCTTTTCAATGCCAGTCTTGAAGGTAATACGCGACGGGCGATAGACGTGCATGAAGGGGATGAAATTAATGAGAAAGCGTTGAAGGAGTTGATTAACGCTGCCGTCGCTCTCAACACCTCTCGAACAAAAGCCGCCGTCAACCAAAGGGTGGCAAATCACCTTCTTTAGCTGATACCAATTGGCCATCTCATCCGTTAAAGTGTGCGCCGCCCGAGAGATGGATCCCGGGCAACATCTCATGGAGTTTTTCAGTGAAGTACCTCAGTAAAGTTGTCGCTGTTGCCTTGTTCGGTCTGGTTCTGGCGGGTTGCACCGGCACACCGATGAACACCCAGCATTATGAAAGCAGCCAATACACCGTCCTGGGCCACAGTGAAGCGAGCGCCACTGGCCTGCTGCTGTTCGGCGTGATCCCGATCCAGCAGAACAACCGTTTTGTTCGCGCTCAGAACGCGGCGATCAAAGCCAAGGGCGGCGACGCGATGATCAACACCCAGGTGCAGGAAAACTGGTTCTGGGCCTGGGTCCTGACCGGTTACACCACCAAGATCTCCGGTGATGTGGTCAAGCTGAAAAACGTTCAGTAAGCGCAGAACTTTGCCTGTTGACGCGAAAAAGCCCGGTTTAACCGGGCTTTTTCGTTGCTGGGGTTTGGAGAATCGTGGCGATCAGTGGCGCTCCGTCACCCTGGTCTGCTGCGCCACCCGATTCCTTCCCGACCACTTCGCCTGATAAAGCTGCTGATCGGCGCGTTTGATCAGTGCGGTCGTATTGCTGTCCGATGACTCGGCCAGGCCGATGCCGATACTGACCGTGACGTGCCCGACCGTGGCAAAAGTGGCTGCGGCAATCGCGGCGCGGATCTTCTCGGCAACGACCTCGGGGCTCTCGGGTTCCTCGACCTCCGGCAACAGCACCGCAAACTCCTCGCCACCGTAACGGGCCACGAAATCAGTGGCGCGGGTGTTGTCCTGAATCAGTCGGGCGAGTTGGTGCAGCACTTCATCGCCGATTGCATGGCCGTGGGTGTCATTGATTTGCTTGAAGTGGTCGGCGTCGATGAATAGCAGCGCAAAGGGCCGTCCGGTGCGTTGAAACAGCAGGTTGCACTCGTCCAGTTTCTCGTCGAATCGGCGCCGGTTGTACACGCCGGTCAGCGCGTCGTGGGTGGCCAGCTTCAACAGATCGGCATTGGCCCGGGTGAGGGCGGCGGTGCGTTGCGCAACCGTGGCTTCCAGCGACGCATTGGCCTCTTGCAGCTCGCGCTCCTTGCCGAGCAAGGACTGGGTCATGCCCTGAAGGGACTGGCCAAGCTGGGCAATTTCTCGCACCGAATGGTCCCGGGGGAACATCACGCCGGGTTGTTGGTTCTGTACCTGTTTGGCCGACTTTGCCAGCTTCTCGATCGGGCGGCTGAGGTACAGCGCCAGGTAGTACGCCACCAGGCCGAACACGATGGCGGCAATCACGCCCAGCACCAGTAACTTGTAAAACAGGATGCGTGCGGGCTCAAGTGCGATATCCAGCGGTTGCCGTACAGCGATGTACCACGCAAGGTCGGTGCTCGAGGGGGTAGGCACCGCGACAACGCTGGTCAGGTAACCATTGCCCACTGACCAGCCAGAGGTGTCGGAATGGTTTTCCTGCACCACCGGCATGTCCGACAGTTGTTGCCCCATGAGCGGTTCCGGGTAGAGCACTTTACCGTCGTGATCGACAATCAGTGCTTCCACCTCAGGCGTCGTACCCTTGCGCAGTACGGCGGAGTCAACAATGCGGGTCGCCCAGCTCCAATGGGCATGCGCGCCCAGCACACCGATCACCTGGCCCTCGGCATTGCGAATCGGTGCGGCGAAATCGATGAAACGCAACGGCTCGCCATTGGCGGTGCCCGGCAGCAGCTTGGCCAGCAGGACCGCTTCATGAGGATCGCCGGTATAGGCACCGCGCAACCCAAGCTGAAACCAGGGACGTGCTTTTACCGATTGATTCACCAGAAGGCCATTCACGGCTTGGCGCACACGCCCGTCGGCATCGGCCACGCCCATCCACGCATACTCGGCGCGGGACTGCGAACGCAGCTCCATCGACGACAAGATATCCGGATCGTCCAGGTCACCACGTTTGAACAGCGGGGCGCGACTGAGCAGGGACACTTCGAGTTGACGTTCATGCAGCTGCGCGCCCAACAACTCGGCGGCGGACCTTGCCGTGCTCAACAACGCATTGCCGCTCGCCTGCTTCATCTGCTCGGTGGCGATGTGGCCCACGTAGAAACCGACACTCACCAGCGTGAGCAGTGACAATCCGGCAAACCAGAGTGTCAGGTGGCTTCGCAAGCTGGCTTTGATCATGGGCGATACCTGACGTTTTGAAGTCGTAGCATGGTATGCGCAATGGTCGGGTGGGTGCCAGTGGCGGCGCTTTCATAGCCATTGATCGATACCCGCATTCGCCAGCGCGATGACGTGAAACAGAGTCAGCTGTACACGTCGGACTGAAAAGTCCTCAGTCGGCACGACCGCGCATTTCGGCGAGAATCCGTGCGGCGTCCCGTGCCAGGGGCGAAAAGCAGAAACAGGCAGGATTGGAGCAGTAACGGCTGCGCTCGCCCGAGGATCTAGGGTTGCCGTGGTTGCGCATCTGATTAACGCAAGGCCGGGTGTTTTTCTGGCTGCGTGAAGGTGTGGTGGAGGGACGGGGTGCTCATGTCGGGTTCGTCGCCAATAGCAGGGGTGAGGTCGATGCGGCCTATGCCGCTGCAATGAAAGCAGGCGCTACCGATAACGGCGCTGCCGGCGCACGGTTGCATTACGACCCGAACGATTACGCGACCAACGTCCTGGACCTGGATGGGTACATTAAGGCTGGTGCTGAAGGCACAGCAAGCGCTCGATCTGTGCCAGCTCCCAAGTGCTGAGCAAACTGACCGGGTCGGTGCCGTAACGTTGCCAGCAGTCGAGTTCACCCGCGCGGCCGTCCGGGGCCTGGCAACGTTGGCAGTGCAGCAGGCGATTGCCGTCGAAAACCAGGCTCAGGCGCCAGCCTTCGATATCGACGTGAACGTGGCCGGGCTCGGGTTGTTCGTCGAGCCGTATCAGAGGCCGAACGTCCAGCGCAGCGTCGCGCAACTGCTGGTAAACCTCGCGGGCGGTCAGGGGTGGCACAGGGTTCTCCGGTGAAATCGCGGGGAGCACAGGATAGAGCCTGCGCTTGCCGCTGTCAGCGGATAGCTGGCGCGTTACTCCACCGTCTGGGGGCGTCGGGCAGGCTGACCTTCCTCTTCTCGAAGCTCACGGCTCATGTCGTTGCAGCTTTGCGACCAGTCTGTCAGCCACTGCGGCATCGGTGGCGATTGCTCCGCCAGGCCCAGCTCCCGGGCGAACTCGCCGGGGGCGACCGTGCCTTTGCCTGCACGGAACACGCCGCGCATCACGACCACGCCGACCACGCGTCCTTTGCTCACGAAGCGGTGCTCCATAAAGCTCCACTTATCGTCCCAGCCCAGCATCCGGGTGTGAATCTCGAACACTTCGAACAGCTTCAGCTCGCGACGGAATTTGCCCCAGGTATCGCCAACGATCGGCACCGCTTTGTTGCGCAGCGCCACCCGGAATGCGCCGCTGCGCAGCACGTAGTCCATGCGTCCCAGGTCGGCCAGGGTGAAATAGCGGCCATTGGTCACGTGGCGGTTGAGGTCGAGATCCAGCGGCCAGACACGCAGGCGGATGACGGTAGTGGCCAAGGCATCAACCGGCTTGCGCCACGGACGACGAAACAGCATGAGGAACAGTCGGAACCAGAGATTCATAAGTACGCCGATGATTGAGTGACCGGTGCACTTTAGGCAGGAGGGATCAGGTAAGGTAGGTGCACAAATGACTTTTTTCATGCGAAAAGCGCAATTGGATCATGTATGTACGTCACTCGTTTACGGGCGGACCAATGTTTCGCCGCCAGCGCCACGAACCTGCCATAGATGATCTGGAGCAGGACATGAAGAAAGCCGCAGCACTCACTCTGGTCTTGCTACTTACGGCCGGGTTGTTCGGCGCTCAGGCACAAGCGACCGGCGATCCCGAAGCCGGCGCGACACTGTTCAAACGGATATGCGGTGGCTGCCATCAAGTCGGGGAGTCGGCGCGGGGTTCGTTCGGGCCGCAACTCAATAGCATTTTTGGACGCCCGTCGGGTAGCACGACGGATTATCAATACTCCGACGCCATGAAATCGGCCGGCATCGTCTGGACTCGCGAAACCCTGACTGCGTACCTTGAAGCGCCGAAGGAAGTGGTTCCTGGCACCCGCATGATTTTCTGGGGACTCAGCGATCCGGAAAAGATCGACAACCTGTTGGCGTACCTTCAGACCTTTCAGCCGCAGTAGGGCTTCCCGACGTTCGCCAAGGATGAAAATATCGATGCAACGATCCACCTCGCGATTGCTGTTAAGTCCACCTCGAACCGAAGACCTGGCCAGCCTGTTTGCTATCTACGGCGACCCTGGCACGAACCAGTACAACCCGGCCGGGCCCCTGACCCTGATCGACCAGGCTGAAACGCTGCTGGAAGACTGGATCCGTCACTGGGCCATTCACGGTTACGGACTGTGGGCCATCGCCACTCGTGCTTCCCCTGATTGCGTCATTGGTTTCGGCGGGATTGGTTTGCGAAAGTTTGGCGAGGTCGAGCGGCTAAACCTGGGTTATCGATTGGCCGTAACCGCCTGGGGCCAGGGCTATGCGACCGAGTTGAGCAGGGCGGCGCTTGAATATGGATTCGATGAGCTGGAGGTGCCTGAGATTTTTGCGCTGGTCAGGCCTGCCCACGCCGCCTCGATAGGCGTGCTGGAAAAGATCGGCATGCAGCGTGTCGAGGTGCTGGACGATGTACCGGGGCAGGCGCCCAGTCTTGTTTACAAGATCAGCCTGCCCTTGATTGGGGGCTGATTTTTTGCGCATGAAAAGCCTGGCTGGTTGGGTCGGGCTTTCATTGAGCTCAACGGTGAAGCGATGTTGACTTCGATGTGTCAGGGGTAGACTCTTGGTTTCGATGATTTTCAGAGCTGTAACTTGAATGTTTTTTCTGAATATAAACCCCAGTCATTGTTTTATCTGATAGTTGTTCATGGGTGTGTACTTACATGATGTAGGTGCAATCAATCAATGGAAGTGATGTTGCTCACTTCCGGGAGGCAAGGATGCACGACGAAGTTGCTTTTCTATCTTCAATTCATTGTTTTACTCGTCATCTGTGCGAGCGGCTTTGCTCGAGTGATTTCGCCTGCGCCACTCGACTACATACGCCTGAGTTCAGTTGCAAGTTACGTAACTACCCTCTTGCCTACTAAGTGAAGTGCACATTCAGTTTTCGATAACCCGCCCTCATGGTCTGCATCGCGCACAGCGGGATACATATAAGCGTTAAATAATAAGACGGAGTCGTCATGGCAAATCACTACCGCGAACTGCTCGCAACCCCAGGCGTCACGGGGTTGGTGGTCGCGAGCTCCATTGCCCGTTTGCCCCAGGCAATGATCGGCATCGGCATCATTATCATGTTGGTGCAGCAGACGGGTCTTTATTGGCTGGCCGGTTCGGTCGCGGGCACTTTTACATTAGCGAACGCGATGTTCGGCCCGCAAGTATCGAAACTCGTCGATCGGCGAGGTCAAAGTCGCGTTCTGCCGCTTATGACTGCCTTCAGCGTCGGCATGTTACTGGCGCTGATACTTGCGGTGTATATGAAGGCTCCGCCTGTACTGCTTTTTATTCTTGCGGCACTGGCGGGCACGATGCCAAGCATGCCCGCGATGATAAGAGCGCGCTGGTCACAACTGTTCCGTGGCAAACCGCAATTGCATACGGCCTTTTCCCTCGACACGGTTATCACTGAAATGGCCTTTATTATCGGCCCACCCCTGGCCATTGGTTTGAGCACCCATTTCTTCGCCGAAGCCGGACCGCTGGTGGCCGTCTTGCTGCTGGTCATCGGTGTGACGGCTTTTCTGCTGCAGCGGCAGACAGAACCGAAGGTGGTCGTCGGCGGCAGGAAGAACGCAGGCTCGGCTTTGCTGATCCCCGGCCTTCGCACCATCGTCCTGGCGCTGCTGGCGATGGGTGTGATTGGCGGATCAGTCGATGTGGCTGTGGTTGCCTTCGCCAACGCGCAAGACTGGCCAGCGTCTGCCAGCTTCATCCTGGCCGCCTACGCGCTCGGCTCCCTGATCGCAGGCCTGACGTTCGGTGCGCTAAGGTTTTCCTTGCCGGTTGAAAAACAGTTCTTCGTTGGGGTCCTGGTCACGGCCGTCACCGGCGTACTGCCGATTTTCTCACCGAACGTCTACATCCTCTCGGGGATGCTGTTTGTGGCCGGCATGTCATTTGCGCCAACGATGGTCGTGGTCATGAACCTCGGTACGATCATTGTTCCGCCGTCCAGGATCACCGAAGGACTGACGTGGATGTCGACGGGCATCAGCATCGGCGTAGCGCTCGGTGGCGTGGCGGCGGGCCTGGTCATCGATGTCTATGGCGCGCGGGCAGGGTTTGGTGTCGCCATTATCGCGGGGCTGTTCATGGTGGTGGTCGTGCTTCTGGGGCTGCCTGCACTTCGCGCCACGTCAGCGGTTTGCGCCGAGCCGAGCTTCCAGTCATCAGCCAGCTAGAATGATCATTCCTTCCCCATTGTTGGAGAACCAGAATGGTCAGCAAAAACACGATTTGTCTCTGGTACGACGGCGCCGCGCTGGAGGCTGCAACGTTTTACGCCAAGACGTTTCCCGACAGCGCGGTGGGCACCATCCTTCGTGCGCCTGGCGACTATCCGGCGGGCAAGCAGGGCGATGTGTTGACGGTCGAGTTCACGGTGATGGGCATTCCTTGTCTCGGCCTGAACGGGGGCTCGGGGGTCAAGCACAACGAAGCGTTCTCGTTCCAGGTGGCGACCGACGACCAGGCCGAAACGGACCGCTTGTGGAATGCGATTGTCGGAAACGGCGGTCAGGAAAACGTCTGTGGCTGGTGCCAGGACAAATGGGGACTGTCATGGCAGATCACGCCCCGCGTGCTGACGGACGCCATCAACCATCCTGATCAAGCGACGGCCAAGCGCGCGTTCGACGCCATGATGCAGATGGGGAAAATAGACGTCGCGGCGATCGAAGCGGCAGTCAAGGGTTAACCCGGACTGACGCTGGGGTGATCGACGTTATCGCGCCAGTTGTTCCACCAACTCAGGCGTTACGTAGTGCGGTCCGTCGAACAGGTACAGTAGATAACCGTCATAGGCCGCCAATTGCGGCTTGAGCTCGGCGGCGGTTGCGGAGCGGAATCCGCCACCGAAGTTGGGGCGGAAGGCCTCGACGATGATGCGCACCCGGTCTTTGCCCAAGCGCTGGCGCAAGGCGTCGGCGTAGGTCCTGGCGACCGGTGCGGTGCGGGCGTAGACACCGACGCCGTCCTGGAAGAACACGCCAATGTCATTCGGCAGCCACTGCTTGAGCCATTCGGCCGTGGCGACGGGGCCGATGTTGGCGCCGTCATACACGCTGATCCATAACGGTCGCGGTAACTTGGCCAGCAGGGCAGGCAGCTCCTTGGCGCGGGTCCAGCTGGGGTCGACTTCAGCGGGGAAATACCAGCCGGTGACATGCAAGGGCGTCGGCAATTTGGCGATGCGTTCCGAGACCGCCGCCAGTTGCTCGATGTTGTCCCGTGAGCGGTTCTCGCTGAAATAGCCGGCCAGGCCGAGGATGACGTCTTGCGCCCAAGGGGCCTTGGCGATGCGTGACCAATCGGGCAGAACCGGCACGCTGGGCAGGCCGGTACCGGCAACGAATGCCTGATCGTCGACGACGGTCCATTGCACCAGCAGCTCACGAGCCCCCAGCTTTTCCCAGTGGCCGTTGATGCCGACGGTCTTGTTGTCCGGCTGCCAGACGATGCCGACGATCCCAGGGGTCTGGGCCTTTTTGTCCGTCACGTAGAGCACGCCGGTCCCGGTGCCGAGAATGACGGCAAACAACAGACCCACAACGGTCGCGCGACTGGCGGTGTAACCAATAATGTTCACGGAAGGGCCTTGTTGATGCGCTGATGCCATTGGCTCAGCGAGGTGACGCCTTTGGCGTTCCAGTGGGCTGCGGCATCGGGGCCGAGGTGGAATTGGCCCTCATTGAATTGCCAGACGATCACTTGCGGCTTGTGTTGGGCGAAATCCGCAGACTCCAGGTATTGCAGCAGCGTAGCCCACGGGCCGACATCGCCGGGATTCCAGGTCAGCGCGACGGGACGGTCCAGCGCATTGGAAAGCTTTTGCGTAAAGCCCAGGTAAGGTTGGACAAAGCTGTTGCCGATCACCTGAACCGGTGCCGGTGCGTCATCGATCAGCAAGTCGTTCTGTGCCTGTTGGCGAACGGTGTAGATGTCGCGACCAATCGATTTACGCTTGATAGCCGGCAGGAAATTGCTCGCCAGATCACCGAACGCGCGTCGGTCGAACCACTCGCCCAGCGCCGCGCCACCGCCGGGTTCGCCTTGCAGGCGGTAACGCTCGGTAATCAGTTGCGCCGTGGCGTCGGCGGTGTTTTCCGCGCTCCAGGCTGTCCAGTGGTAGTCGGCGCGGTAAAACGCGGTCTGTTTGCCGTGTTCGGTGCGTTGCAGGACGGGCTTGATGTTCAGCGTGGTCAAGCCTGCCTGGGTCAGGTCGCTCTGTAAGTGCTCGTAGCGCTGCATCACGGCCGGGCTCAAGGGCTGATTGGCGGGCAGGCGCGAGGCATAAAACGGCGCTTTCATTGGCACTACCAATACGACCAGGTCGATGTGTTCCCGGGCAAGGTGCTGCTGGAGTTGTTTGATCAGCGCAATGTTGCGGGTCGCCCCTGGGTTGTCGACCCTTTTCAAGCTTTCCCAGGCCGGGAACAACCAGCCACCTTCGCCGGTAATGACCACCGAGGCCGCTTCAACGCCGGTGCCCGACAGGCTCAACACCACACCGGCGATCAGGGCGGGAACCGGCAAGCGAGATTTCAATTGAAGGGTCATGGCGCGGTCTGGTCGACAAGGCCGATCAGGCGTGGAGCCTGCCGGGAGCCGACCAGGAACAGGCTGTAACGATCGCCGGCCCTGAAGGGCGCCAGCTTGAACGGCAGGCTGATGTTCTGCTCGCAACTGGCAACCAGCGTCGCTTGCACCGGGTTGATCGTGCGCTGGGCCTGGCCGTTGAACGGCACCTGATTGAACACAGGGGCATGGTTAGCCAGTTTGACCCCGGCCTTTTCGCAACCGTTGGCCAGGTTGTAGAGGTTGAGTTCGGCGCGCAGGTCTTTGCCGCGCAGCGGTGGGTCGATGACCAGGCGGGGTGCCCGTGCCGGGTCGCTGTCGAGAATCAGCGTGACCCACGCACTTTTCGGTGCGCTCAGGCCCTTTATCTCGCGACCGTTGACGGTCACTTGTAGCGGCTGTCGCGAGTCCACGACCTGAAAAGGACTGGCCACCGTGGCTTGGGTGGAAAGGGCGAAACTCGCACCCTGGCCCACCTGGACCTGCATGGCGGTGTCGGAGGGGTTGACCACCCGCACCCACGCGGAACCCTCGGGCAGTTTTGGCGCGTACAGCTGGGCAATTTCAGGGGCGGCGTTTGCCCAAATCGGTATCAAGCCAAGCCCCAGCCACAAACAGAATCGAATGTTCATGCAAGTCCTCAATAGGAATAAGTCAGGCGACCGAAGACACCTTGAGCGCGATCATCGCCCAGCACCTTGACGCGGTACTGCAGGGAGAAGTCGACATAGGAGCGGGGGGCGTTGTATGCATCTTCGCGGAACCAGTAGCGGACGTTGTTGCCGACACCGACGCCGCCGGCCTTGCCGGACGATGAGTCCGACTTGCCGTCGGAGTCGGTCCCGCTGTTCATCTTCGAGTCGTAATCGAACGCGGCCACCACATGGGGGAACGTCACCCAGCGCGAGCCTGCGCCACCGATGGCATAGCTGCGGCCGACCTGCCATTCGCTGTTGAAATAGTCGCGCGAGTCGTTGACGTAATGTCCGGCTTCAGCGAACAACTGCGAGGTCCACCAGCTGGAGGCATCGACCCGAAGATCAGTCCCGACGCTTGCGCCATAGCCCAGACGCAGCAACCAGTCACCGTCGACGTCCGACGACCCCAGGGGGAAGGTGCGCTCGACGGCGGCCATCACGTTCAGCGACGTGAAGGGTTTGACCCGTACACCCACGGCGCCTTGCAACGCATCGAAACCGGTGTCCGAATCGCTGTTCTTGCTCCACAGCGTGTCAGTGACGCGTCCGTAGAGTTCGACAAACCGTGCGTTGCGATAGCCCAACGGGCGCCAGGACAATTCGGTGCTGTTTTGCAGGCTGTCATTGCTGCCATTGCCGCCGCTCGGCGCTGAGCTCAGGCCGCTGCTGGTGCTGTTGCCGCGATAACTGGTGGTGTTGGTCAAACCCCAGGTGCGTGATACATCGGCCACGGCGCGGCGGGTGTCGAACAGCTGCTGCGGGGACAGGTCCAGGTCGCCGGAATGCTGCGCGTCGATGACACGCTTGAAGTAGCTGACGGCTTGCTCGTCGTCATTTACCCGCATGGCGTTGTAGGCCGCATCCTGAGTGGCTGTCGGCGTGAGACGGGTGTCGGCATCGGCCTTGCGGAACGATGCGTGGGCACCGTCATCGTCGCCGGCCTGGACCGACAAGTAAGCGATTTGCAGGTCGCTCATCGATTCCAGTTCGCCGGTGTCCCGCGCTTGTTGCAGCCGTTCGCGCGCGGTTCGGCGCTGGCCGATGGCGCTATACAAACTGGCCTCTTCGTAAGCGGGCAGGCTGCCCAGCGCCAAGGCCCGGGTGAAGTCCTGGCGAGCCCCTGCGTCGTCACCTGATTGCTGGCGCAGACGACCGCGTTGGGCCAGCAGCCGCGCATCATCGCCGGTGAGCTTGAGGCCCTCGCTGGCGGCCGCAATGGCTTCTGGCACTCGTTTCTGGTCACTCAAGGCGCTGACGAGCAACCGTCGATACGCCGGATTCTGCGGCGCACGGGCAATGGCTTCGTTGGCCAGGACGACGGCCGAGGCGGGATCTTTGCCAGCCAGGGCCGCATAGGCCTGGCCGGCCTTGTCGGTTCCACCGTCGCGCTGGTTGCCCGGCCAGATATCGCAGACCAAACCGAAGGCGGTTTCCTGACAGTTCAGGGCCGGGGCCGGGAACTGGGCAACAGCGTTAAAGCCGTTGTTTTTCTGTCGCAGCGCCATTCGGGCGGCGGTACGTCGGCGGGCCACTTCGCCGCCTTCGTCGTCGGCCAATGGTTGCAGCTGATCGATCGCCCGCTGGGGCTCGCCATGGGCCAGCGCGGCGTCGGCGGCGAAGAAACGAATGTCGCGGGTTTCCGTTTCCAGCAGACCATCGATGGCCAGGGCGTGATTCAGGTCAGCCTGGGCTGCCGCTGTTTTGCCCTGACGATCCAGAGCGTAGCTGCGCAGAATCCACGGTGCGATTTCGCCATCGTCCTGAGCCAGTGCGCCGGACGCGGCCAGCTCGGCCCCTCGGTATTCCTTGGCCGCGAGCAGGGCGCTGATCAGCAGCTGCTGATTGGCACCGATTTCAGGCGCCCAGGCGACGGCTTTCCGGGCCTGTTCCACGGCCAACGGCACTTGGCCTTGCTCCAGGGCGCGATAACCCTCGACTGCCAACGGTGCGGCCAATTGCCGACGAATCGCTTCGCGGCGCATCAGCAAGGTGTCGTCGTCCGGGAACACGGCCAGTGCCTGGGTGGTGGCTTGGTCCGCTTCCTGCAGATGCTGTTGACGCTGCAACGACTCGATCAGCAGCAATCGATAATCCATGCGTTTGGGTGCCTGAGCGATGGCTTTGCGTGACGCCTGCGCCGCTGCACCGAAATCGTCGCGATCATAGGCCTTGAAGGCCTGGGCCGCGGCGCCGAACCCGGGCGCCTGACGCGACTGCGGGTAGCGCTTGGGATGATCACGCAGGTCCTTGTCGCGTTGAGCCAGCACGATCAGCGTGTTCAAACGGGTGATGTCGGCGCGCTGACGCAGCGCTTCGCGGGCCTTGGCGATGGCCAGGTCGTAGTCTTTGCGCTCGTAGGCGCTGTACGCCTCGTTGGCGGTGACATAGGCCGGGCCGGTCAACGGCAATGGCAGCGTTTCGGCATGAGCCAGCACAGGTATCAGGCTCAGCCCCGTGGCCATGAGGATCAGCAAGGGGCGATTCATGCCGGAAGCTCCGCAGGGTAGTGGCTGTGCTGACGTGCCACGGCCTTTTCGATGGTGGCGCGGGGCAGCACGCCGTTGTCGACCAGATAGTCGCCGATGCGTCCGTGACGCTGCGGGCGGTACTGCAACATGGTGCGGTTGAACACGTCGCGATCCAGCAGGCCCATTTCGATCAACAGATCACCCAACAGTGGCGCGCGGGCATCCGGTAGGGACTGGCCTTCGCGCACGTTCAGCAGGCGCAACTGCGCGACGATTTCGCTTTCCCGGGCAATCAGTTGCACCGGCTCGCTGCCCAGTACTTCGCTGACTTGTTGCAGACCTTCGGCCGGCAACGGACTGGCCACGGCCAATTGTGCTCGGCCGTCGGCATTCAAACCCACCGGCACCACACGCCAGCGCAGCGCGAATTCATCATCCAGGGTAAGAGTCGACGCCTGCGCCTTGTGGGCCACATCGAACACCCGCGGCAGGTCGTTCTGGAAGGCGATGGCTTCGGCCAGTGTCTCGTCGTCCAGCCAGCCATTGCTGAGCAAGATCCGCCCCAATGGCATGTGCCGGGTTTTCTGTTCGGCGAGGGCGCTTCGCAGGTCGTTTTCGTTGATCGCCTGCCAGGACAGCAACACGCTGCCCAGTTTGCGCGGGGCGGCGGCGACCAGGTCGGTGGAGGGGAAGTCGTGCATGGTCTTGTCCCACACCAGTTTGCGGTTCATGACCTTGCCGACCAGGAACATCCGCCAGGCCCGTGACGCGGCCATGAAGTTGACGAAGTTGCCCACCACCATGCGCGGGATCGACAGCAAACCGTGCTGCCAGCCGTACAGCACTGTGGTGAAATAACAGCGGTGCGCAATGCGCCAGGCCAGCGCGACACCGTTGGCCAGCAGCAGGTAGTAGATGAAGCCGTTGGTTTCGAACGGCGTCGGGAAACTCACGTCCCACAAGCCGCTCTGGCGCAGGATGATCAGGCCCAGCAGCTGCACCAGAATCACATAGGCGATGATGCTGACGAACGCCGTCACCACGCCTTTGCGATCACGGAACAGCAAATAACGGTTGGCCAGCGAGCCGTTCCAGCCCATTTGCTCCCAGCCTTGCAGACCGATGCCCAGTGTCCAGCGGGCCTTCTGGCGGAATGCGGTGCGGAAGGTATCGGGAAAGAATTCGCGCACGCACAACGGCATCTTCAGGGTCGATTCGTAAGGCTTGCGGAACCAGGATTTGCGCAGCACGCGAAACTGCACCGGGAAGCGCACGAAGATCGCGTTCATGCCGACCTTGGCCAGGCGTGCGCCGACGTCGTAGTCCTCGGTAAGGCTGTCGGTGTTGAACGGCTGGTTCTGGGTTTCCCCGGCCAGCACGCGCAAGGCACGATGGGAAAAACAGGTGCCGACCCCGGCGGACGGTACCGTGTCGGTCATGCTTTCACGCACCACCAGGTCCTTGCCGTGCCATTCGGCAAATTCGTCCATGTAGGTGCCAGCCACCCATTCGTACCAGTTGCGCTCCAGCGACACCACGGGCAACTGGATCATGTCCTTGCGCGGCAGCAAGTAGTTGAACAGACGCAATTCCATCGGGTGCAGTACGTCTTCGCTGTCGTGCAACACGACGCCGGCGAAGGTCATGCCGTGGGTTTTCTCGTGCAGGAAGATCGCCTGGATCACCCAGTTCAGGCAGTCGGCCTTGCAGGTCGGCCCGGCATGCGGGACTTCCACGCGATGCAACTGCTTGTAGCGCCGACGCATGCGCTCAACTTCATCGATGGTGCGCTGGTCGTTGATGTAGGTGCCGACGAAAACCACATAGTTCTGGTAATCGAGGGTCGACACCATGTTTTCGATCATCGGCGCGATGACGTCATATTCCAGCCAGGCCGGGACCATGATTGCCAGCGGCTGTTCATCCCGGGCCATCAACTGCTCGGCGGTCAGCGGCCGGTATTTTCGGTCCGCGGTGAACTTGCGAAACAGGCGGCGAGACCAGTACCACAGGTCTATGAACAGATCGTCCAGGCTGGAAATCAGGATCAGCACCGCGACCACGATGGTCGAGATCTCCAGGAAGCTGTAGTAGTGGGCCAGCCAATAGGGCCAATAAAGCGACGTCATCGAAGGGTTCCGTTACTGGCGATTGCGACGGGCGTTACGGCCAGCCAGCAACAGGATGAGAACCAACAGGATGCCACCCGGAATCAGCCACAACAGCGACGGTGTCCGCCAGGCGTCCAGGCCCTTGGGTTCTTCGTTGTCGATCAATTGGCTACCGCTTGGATCTTGAGTGTCGAAAGTGGTCAGGGCGCCGTTGTCACCGAGGATGGCTACGTCGCCGCGGGTCAGCAAAATCTGTTTGGCGAAGCGTGGCGTGTCATTGCCCAGCGCGCGATAGACCATGCCGTGCTGGCCGCCGGCATCCACCACTTGCAACGAGGCCAGGTGGTTAAGGGGATGTACGTCAAGCAACACTTGATCCTTGTGATTGATGCGCAGGCGCCCCTGTTCATCAACCTGCACCGACTCCTTGCTGTCCTTGATCGGCAGCTCGAAGGCGAGGAAGGCCTTGTCCAGCGTGACCGAGGCTTTCGGGTCGGTGACGACCTTCAATTGCGCCCGCAGCGGCGAGACACCGGCGGCATCGGCGACCGAAATCACCTGCGGCAAGCTGCTCGCCGGGTGCTCGAGGTAGGCCCGCGGCACGAGGATTTGCGTGTCCTCGGCAAAGCGCGCGGCCATGCCGGAGAAGTCATTACCCAAGGCGGTTTTTTCCAGCACGATGTGGCTGGTCGGCAGTACCGACACCGGGAAGGCTTGCGGCGTTTCCAGGCAGCGATCACTCACTGGCTGACGCTGGAACGACACGCGCAGCACGTTGGTCGCGCCCACGGCGTAACGCGGGATGCGCGCTTCGATGCGTTGCTTTTCACCGTTGGCCACCAACTGCTGCGCACCGATCAGGTAGTCGTTGAGAAACAGCGAGGCCACCGGCGCAGTGTCCGAAGCGCCGGGCGCGGCAGACACGTCGACCACAGCCTTCACCGGCAAGCGACCGTCGTAGGCCACGCTGCCCAGAGGGAATGAAGTGCTCCAGTCGGACTTGGCCAGCACGTCGATAGCGCCGGGATTACCACCCAGGCGCGACAGCGCGACACGGCCGTCGGTACTCAAGGGCAGCTGCGCTTCGCTGACGGTCAATTGGCGACTGCGTGCCAGTTTGTTCCAGGCTGTGCTGAACAGGGCCAGCGCCTTGCCGGTGGCATGCGGCGCGATCATCAGTACCGGGCGCGTGCCCACCAGGGCCAGACGCACATTGTCTGTGCCATCGGCGGCAAGGCCGGCATTGATATGCTTCTCACGCCATTGCGTGAAAGCGTTGGCCGCCGTGGCGTCGAGGCCCTGGATCTGGCTCTGCAGCGCGTCGAGGGATTCATTGACCGCTTGGAGCAGTTGCGGGTCGTTGACCGCCAGATCCGCCTGGACGTTCGGCGTCTGGCCCAATACCAGCAATGCGCCGATCTCCGCCGGGTTCGCCAACGTGTGCGGACCTTTGCCGTTGAGGCTGGCGAACGCTGGAATACCTTGCAGTTCGGCCGGAATGCGCAGACCGCTCAGGTCGACGCTGTCTTGTACGGCAGGGAAGGGCAGAATTTGACTGCGCTTGCCAATCCGCTCCAGTGCCACGCCCAGACGCCACGCCGAATCGTAGCTTTCGGCGGATAAGGTGCCGGGCGCGACCATGATCCCTGGCTTGCCGGGCAATGCCGTCCACGCTGCCCCGACGTCCCGCAACTGGCTGGCGTCGTAGCTGTAAGTCAGGCGAGTGTCCGGTTCGATACGCAAGACGTTGCCGATGGCGCGTTCGTCTTCGCATAGCACGCGGGACACGATCGATGACCAGGCAATGCCCAGGCGCACCGAGCCGCTGTCCCGCGCTTTCTTGTCCACGCCCAGCGTGGCGCTGGCGTCACCCTGAGGTTCGCTCAGGCCCTCAGCGCGCACCGGATAACCGTCCAGCGATAGGAGCAGCGTGTTGCGGCCACCTTCGCCATTGAGGTAGCTAGCGTCGAAATTCAACGTGGCATCTGTCAGCGGAACACCTGCCGGCACCGGCAGATACAGCTCGCGGCGGGCATCGGTGGAGCCGAGGATGATCGGTGCGTCGATCCCCAGATCGCTCAAGCGCACCTCACGCTCTTGTCGGGTGTCGGCGTTGAGCCGGTTGATCGCCTGGGTGAGCGGGCTGTCCGCGGCCAAGGCAAAGGTCGGCATGAGCGCGAGCAGGCTCACGCCACAGGCAAGGGCGCTGAGTGCACCCGTATGGATGGCAACGGAAGACTTCATTCAGGTAGATCTCGAGCTGATAAGGGGAGGAGCGGTTTGGTTTATCGAGAGGTAAAAGCCGGGTAATTTTTCTCGGACACAGACTGTGCAGACGGGTAGTGCAGGAACTTGGGCAAGGGCAGGCCGGCCACGATGAAATCGTCCACCGGGCGGCCCATCAGGGCATCGACGATGCGCGCGCTGGCCTTGCCGTCGCCGTAAGGGTTGGCCGCCTGGGAGCAACGACGCCACAGCAAGTCGTCATCGAACAGCGCGTTGACGCCGGCGATGATCGAGTCTGGCGAGGTGCCGACCAGGCGCACGGTGCCCGCCGCGACAGCTTCCGGGCGTTCGGTCACATCCCGCATGACCAGCACCGGTTTGCCCAGGGACGGCGCTTCTTCCTGCACACCACCGGAATCGGTGAGGATCACATGGGCCCGTTGCATCAGGCGCACGAAGGCCAGGTAGTCCAGCGGCTGGACCAGGTGCACGTTGGGCAGATCGCCCAGATGCTCGGTGACCGGGCCCATGACATTCGGGTTCAAGTGCACCGGATAAACGATCTGGATATCCGTGCGCCGGGCCAAATGGCTCAGGGCCTTGCAGATATCCAGGAAGCCTTCGCCGAAGTTCTCCCGACGATGCCCGGTCACCAGCAGGACCTTGCGGCCGGCCTGCAGGAACGAGAACTGTTGGTCCAGGCTGGCACGCAGGTCGGCGTCCTGTTCGATGCGCCGTGCGGTCATCTGCAACGCGTCGATCACCGTATTACCGGTGACGAAGGTGCGACCCTGCAGGCGTTCGTCGAGCAGGTTCTGGCGCGACTCGTGGGTTGGCGCAAACAGCATGTCCGCACCCAGGTCGATGCAGCGGCGGTTCATTTCTTCCGGCCACGGGCTGTAGATATCACCGGTTCGTAGCCCGGCTTCCACATGGCCGACCGGAATGCGTCGATGGAACGCCGCCATCGCGGCGACCATGGCCGAGGTGGTGTCGCCGTGCACCAGCACCCGGTCCGGGCAGGTCATTTCCAGCACGGGGTCAATTGCGCCGTAAAGCGCCGCCGTCAGCGAGTTGAGCGTTTGATGCGGCGTCATGACATCGAGGGTGTGATCGGCCTTGAGGTCGAACAGATCCAGCACCTGTTTCAACATGCTTTGATGTTGGCCGGTGATGCATATCTGCGAGTGAATGCCGGGTTCCGCAGCGAGGGCTTTGACTAACGGCGCCATCTTGATGGCTTCTGGACGGGTACCGAAGATCGAAAGGATTTTAATCCTTGAATGATGGCGAGCGATGATGCCTTCCTCGCGCAGTTTTAGTGCGCAGCACAATGCAGGCTTAAGTTTTATTGAGACTTGAGCAAGCTGTGTTATCTGAGTTTTGATTAATGCCGGGAGATCAGCGTGGCGCTGATGATCACTTCATGTGAGAGGGTGTATCGCCTGTAAACCCGGAAGCGGCGGGATTATTAGCATCGAAGGGAAATGTTTGAAAGAGTTATATGAGGTTTTTTATTTAATAAATAAGTTTGAAACTTTTGTAATTGTGGTCTGTCTTTTTTTGGTTTTGTGTTTTTTAAAAAGTTTTGTTTTGGTTGTTATTCGCGTTTTAAGTGGTTGATTTTAATGTGGATTATTATTGTGTGTCCGTTCGTCGGTACGCGTGAATTATTGTTTGGTTGTGACAGTCGCGATTGACCGTATTCACGGTGTTGTTTTTTAAGTGTCAGTCACTTATATGGCGCCTGAATAATGTCACGATACACTGGATGATCTTTTTGAACTAATAAAGTTTCTTGTAAAAGCGCTGTCGCGCAAGAGTAGTGGGCAGAGTGTTCTGTTGTGAAATGGGAACTTCGCCGAGGTACTTAACTGGCGAACTTTCGCGCACCCATTCATGTCGCAAGTGCGGACGTCGTCTGGTTCGCTGCCTCCAGGTTACTCAGCAGCCATTCGACGAAGCTTCGTGCCAACGGATTGTTCTCGCTGTCACGGTGATTCAGCAGGGCCCAGTTCGGACCGCGAATGGTGTCTTCCACCAACGGTTGCAACAGTCCGCTATCGCGCGCTGGCCGACTCAATAGTTGGCTGACCAGCGCGATGCCAAGCCCCGAGCACGCCGCGTCCAATAGCAGGCCGGGGTCGGAGAAATTCAACCCCTGATCCTTCTGCCCGACATCAATGCCAGCCTCCACGGCCCAATGACTCCAGTCCATTTCTCGCTCGCCGTGAAGGGTGGTGCGCTGCTCGACGGGCACCGCCAGCAGGTCCGGGTGACAGGCCGGGTAGAGGCGGTCGGCGTGCAGCACCTTGAAGCTGCACTCGGCCTGGGAGCTGATGTCGTCACGCACCGCGAGGTCGATGGTCTGGGTGGTCATGTCCGGGACTTGATCGGTGCTGAAAATCCACAGGTCGACTTCCGGGTGCTGCCGGCGAAAATCATCCAGCCGCGGCAGCAACCAATGACGGGCGAATGTCGGCGTGGTGTTGAGCACCAGTTGGTTGGGTTTCTGGTATTGCCCGAGGCGACGAATGCCGACCGCCAGTTGCTGCAACAACGCCTGGGTGGTGCTGAGTAAATCGTGACCGGCGTCGGTCAGGCTGACGCTACGTCCACTGCGAAAAAACAACGGCTGCTCAAGGTACGCCTCCAGCGTGCGGATCTGCTGGCTGATGGCCGACTGGGTCAGGTGCAACTCGTCGGCAGCCTTGTGAAAACTGTCCAGGCAGGCGGCGGCTTCAAAGCCACGAAGGGTGCTGAGCGGAGGCCAGTGCTTGAGCATATTGATAAGGTCCTCTAATCACTTTTCTGCAAAATCCATCGTTTGTTGGCCCTGTTTTGCAGCCATAGCATGCGTGCCAAGACTGCGAAGGCAGTTTTCATTGAGCGCAATGACTTAACTCAAGGGTGCTTGTCATGCAGCAGAGCGAACTTCAAAACAGTGGCTGGTGGATGCCGGCAGTGTCGGTCATTGCCAGTCTCGGCGCCGCAGCGTGGTGGTCGCCAACCTCGACAACGACCCCGATTCATACGACCGAAAAGTGGCATTGGCGCATTTGGATATCCTCAAAAACGCCACCGATGCCGACGGTCGAAAGCTGCAAGTGCATACCCTTTCGCCGCCGCTCACTCCACGCAAAAAGCCAGTGCAATAGCAATAGCCCAGACTTTGCTGCCGGTTACATCAATTACTGTTTGGTGAATGGCGCGATCATTGCGCCCGAGTTTGGTGACAAGGCGGCGGATGCGAAAGCGTTTGACCTGTTGTCGCAGCTGTACCCAGCAATGCATTCGCGATACAGGCTTCAGTGATGACACAGGTGGAACGAGGCAATCGCTGTTATTCAGCCGCGGACGTTAACAGGGATGGCAGCGCTCAAGCTTGGGTGCTGGATGGAACGTAAGCACGTCATCAATGACTTCCCCGCTACACAAACGTAATCTTGCCGATTCGACAACTAAAACAAGACAAAGAATCAGGAGTCATTGATGCAACCGATCCGTCTCGGTCTGGTGGGCTACGGCAAGATTGCCCAGGACCAACACGTTCCCGCGATCCACGCCAACCCCGCGTTCCAGTTGGTGTCTGTCGCAACACAAGGGCAGCCCTGCGCCGGGGTCGAGAACTTTCAGTCCCTGGGCGAGCTGCTCGAAAATGGTCCGCCGGTCGATGCGATTGCGTTTTGCACGCCGCCACAAGGTCGCTTCGCTCTGGTGCAACAAGCGCTGGCCGCTGGCAAGCACGTGCTGGTCGAAAAACCGCCGTGCGCCACGTTGGGTGAAGCGATGGCCTTGGTGAGCCAGGCACAGGAGCAAGGCGTCAGCGGTTTGTTCGCCTGGCATTCACGCTACGCGCCCGGCATCGAAGCCGCCCGTGCCTGGCTGGCCACCCGCACCCTGCAGAGCGTGCAGATCGACTGGAAAGAAGACGTGCGCAAGTGGCACCCCGGTCAGGCATGGATCTGGCAACCCGGCGGCCTGGGTGTCTTCGATCCCGGTATCAATGCATTGTCGATTGCAACCCATCTGCTGGCGCTGCCGCTGTTTGTCGAGTCTGCCGAACTGCGAGTCCCCAGCAACTGCCAGTCGCCGATTGCCGCTTCCATCAAAATGTCTGACGCCCGTCACCTCGACGTCCGCGCAGAGTTCGATTTCGACCACGGTCATGAAGAACTCTGGAGCATCGTGATTCGCTGCACCGAAGGCACCCTGCGACTGGACAACGGTGGCGCACTGTTGAGTATCGATGGCGTGCGTCAAGCCGTATCGGAGGAGGGCGAGTACGCGGCGGTGTATCGACATTTCCAACAGCTGATTGGCGACAACGCCAGTGACCTGGACCTCCAGCCGCTGCGACTGGTTGCCGACAGTTTTTTTGTCAGCAGTCGGGTGTCGGTTGAGCCGTTCTACGATTAACGGCCGCTCGGGTAAAGGCAGAGGCAAGCGTCAGTCGGCAGAGAACCCGAAAATGGCGACCTTGGTTTCCTGCCCGGTTCTTTCTTGTGTGGGCGGGTTGTCTGGAAAAGAATTTTTAGCTGGGGGTTGACCACGTATTTAGATGCTGTACTATTCGCCTCCCGCTAACGAGCAGTTTGATGTTTGCTCTGGCTTAAGCGATTGATTTTATTAGTAAAATTAGAAGCTTTTTAGGGTTGCTATTTGATTGGGTGCGCTGTAAAGTGCGCGCCTCGGTTGAGACGAAAGATCTTAACCAACCGCTCTTTAACAACTGAATCAAGCAATTCGTGTGGGTGCTTGTGGAGTCAGACTGATAG